>NZ_LZPK01000165.1:0-21144 GCF_001729375.1 Methanosarcina sp. A14
CTCGGAGCTTTGCATCCTGAATTCTTCAATCCCCTTGCATATTTTCAATAACTTTGCAGTGCTATTCATCGACTGCCCCAACCCCCAGACCTGCAACAGCCGGACAACAATCAGTTAAGGGTACAACTTAACAACCAGTTAAGGGTACAACTTAACAACCAGTTAAGGGCACAACTTAACAACCAGCTAAGGGCACAACAGATCTTAATGATAAACAAATCTTGATAGAATCTAAATGTTACAATGAGTCTTATGGTATCTTGGTAGTGTGTTAGTGATACGGGGAACTTCCGTCTTGTGAAAACGAAGGACTTTCATCGAAGGACTTTCATCAAAAGTATAACAAATCAAAAACAAATCAAAAGAACGGCAAGAAGAAGTCCAGAGGCGCTGAATCCACTTACTGCATCCCCCAACACAGCCTCTCCGAAATATTATGCTCCCCCAAACATGTTTATTCGAAGAGAAGGATCAGCGGCCTCAGGATATTCTTTTATTCGATGATACCCCATTTATCCCCTTATTCCAGAATATACGAGTAGCATAAATTATTTTAAATTAATTATACAAAAAATTGCTTTCAAGCAAATATTATTCCCGGACAAAAAATTATAAGCCAAAACAGTTTCAAAAAAATGCCCTGTAATATATCCGTCTGCAGGTCTCCAATCAAAAGTAGTATTTTTCACAATTTTTCCCCCTCAACCTATTATCTTATCCTTAACTTCATCCATGTTGGCAATTTTGGTTATCACCTTTGAATCAATTTCCACTTTTACTTCTGTAATTTCCCTCATCAGCATTCCGATTTCAAGTTCATCGTAAATACCAGAAACGATTCCATGATGGTCAAGAGAACGTGTTGTAACAAGCATAATGAAAATCAAAGTAATATATAATGTTATTTTATATATTAATTAAAAAATAGATAAATTTGTCAGACATCTGCGGAAAGACAGGTAAAAAATATAGAGTGGGAAAACAAAATTATAATTGCTATTAATGATAAAGCATATTCTATCATTTCTCAAATATATTCTTTTATATATATAAATTTCTTATAATAGTAAATTTTAACTATTATTGTCTTTGCTATTATTGTCTTTGTCTTGATTTTTGTCGACGCAGGCGAAAGCTTAGTACTTCTTAAAAACGTACAACTGTTAATCCTAATTCAATTGTTTTTCTGTCCCAGTATTGTAATATAATTGTGTTTTTGTGATGAGTACGGGTTGAGGAAGATATTTCCAGATTAGCTTCCTTCAAAGGAATTACCAGAATAAGTGCAAATTATATGGATGTCTGGAAACCGGAATGTTTCGATTTATTTAATTTGGAGAGTAGGTGAAAAAATAATGGAAATTGAAATTAAAGATCTTTCAAAAGCATACAGGCCGGAAAAACCCGTACTTTCAGGAATCAATCTCGAGTTTCGACCTCCTTCTATTGTTGGGCTAATAGGACCAAATGGGGCAGGGAAGACTACTTTTATGAAAATCCTTGTCCGTCAGATCCTTGCATCGACCGGGTCAATAAAAATTGACGGGACGGACATAAGCAAAAGCGAGAACGACCTTAAGAATCATCTTGGGTACCTGCCCCAGGAATTTGGCCTTTATGAAGAACTGACCGTATACCAGTTCCTGGATTATATGGCGCTTTTAAAAGGTCTGGGTCTTGAAAAAGAAAAAAGGATAAAAAATTGCATAGAAAAAACCGGGCTCTCCGAAAAGAAAAATTCCAGAATAAGGACTCTTTCAGGGGGGCAAAAGCAAAGAGTTGGAATTGCACAGGCGCTTTTGAATGATCCCGAACTTTTGATTGTTGACGAGCCTACTGTTGGGCTTGACCCGGCTGAAAGGGTAAGATTTCGAAACCTTCTGGCCGAAAATGCGAACCACAGGCTTGTGCTTCTCTCAACTCACATTATTGAAGACGTGGAATCGATTTGCAACCGGCTAATTGTCCTGTACAGGGGTGAAATCCTTTTTGACGGAAACCCTGTAGAACTGATTAAAAAGGCTGCAGGGCATGTCGGTGTGCTCGACTCTGACTGTGAAGCTGGCCCTGATATTGAAACGGACTGTATAGTGACCTCAAGGCTTATCACAGAAACCGGAGCCCAGTATAGAATTGTAGGAGATAAGCTTCCTTCCGGCATAAAACCCGTAATCCCTTCGCTTGAAGATGCTTATATGTATTTGATTACACAGAGCGGATGAGAGGGTGTAAAATGGCAAATCGAATTCCTTTTTTGTCAGGCTTCTCCTTTCTTTTCAATGAAATCAGGCTGATTTCCAGATCAAAGCTGGCACTGATGTCCATATTCCTGACTGTCCTGGCTACAGTACTGGGGCTGAAAGCTATCGATTATACGAATGAGCGTAGTCTGGTGGGGCTTGCAAAAACCTCTTTTACCGTAGCTCTCGGACCTGCACAATACGCAGCAATAGCCGGTTCCCTGCTCTTTGCAGTGCTGACGCTTATGCTGCTGAGCAAGGACCACCGACATAACAGCACGAGCCTTTTGAACACATCCTGTAATTATTCTTAGCTGCTGGTATTCCGTACGGCAGCAATCCTCTCCATCGGGATTTTTACAGTAGTGCTGGGGGGAATTGCCTTATATGCAGTCCAGGTATTTGTCCTGAAAATTACCTTTGATCCTGTAGTTTCTCTGTCCAGTCTGCTAGTAATTACGCTTGCAGGAATCTTTTTTACAGTCCTGATCTGCAGTGGACTTTACCTGATTACGGAAAACCTGGATATCTCTTTTCTTGCATACTGTATTCTTTTTTTCATGAGTATAGGTAGCTCAAATTACCTGTTAAAATGGGTTCAGACTTCGGCGGTGATGTATTCTGACTTCGGAGGAATCCTCCCGGTTTTTAAGTTTGTTCTCTACAACCGTCTTCTCTGGACTTTTGTTTCCACCGGGATTTTTACCGTCGGGCTGCTGTGCAGAAGACGATATGAATTAAATTTGAGTTTGTCTTTGAAGCTCAATGCAAAGCAGCTCTGGATTCCTGTTCTGGTCCTGCTGCTTCTGGGCGCTTCTCTTTTTGTCTATATCAATGAACCTTATATTAACCGAAATGACAGTGTATTCAAAACCGAACTTAAGGCAAATGAAAATGTAAAACTAACTCATGTTTCCTCGAATGTTCAGTTCTTTCCTGTAAACCAGAGCCTTTCAGCCAGGGTACTCTATGAATTTGAAAAAGAATCGGGCACTGAATACATTGATTTTATCACAAATGCAGGAATTCATATAAAAAAACTTACTGTTGATGGAGTTGAGGCTCCCAATTCCTTAAAGAGGATAAAAGGAACGGACAGGGTACGTTTGGAAGTCCCTGCCGAATCAAGGAACGTTACCATAGATATTAGCTACGCAGGTAAACTCAAATATCCTTCTTCAATCGGCTTTCCCGGTTATATCTCAGAGGAGAGTATATACCTGCTGGAAAACTCACACTGGATTTTCGAACCTCTGACCGGTTCACAAGATATGATAGAGATAAAGGGTTCTGTCACGGCTCCGAAGAACCTGGTAATGGTCGTTCCCGGGGAATTAACAGGAGTTCTGGAAGAACACGGCCGAAAAACCTGGGAATACAGTGCCCTTTCCAATGATTTTTCACCCGGAGTCTTTGCAGGGAACTATGAAGTAAAAAAGATGCTGGCTGGCAGTACTGAGATCGAGTTATATTACAGTCCGAAACACAGGGCGTATATAGAAACCCTTGGGATTGAAAACTATTTAATAAATATTGTTTCCTATTATGAAAAAAATATAGGCAGCTATCCGTATCAGGAATACCCCTTAAAAATAGTAGAAAGTTCTATCTACAAGACCGGCGGACATTCAACCCTGAATATCGTAACGGTTTCAGAATATGTGTTTAACAGAGAACTGGACAGGGAAATTGGAGGAGATTCAGATAACTTTTCCTCTGATCTCACATCTCTTAAAGACATCACCTTTGTTGGGGATATGGACCTGTTAGCCCATGAAATCGCTCATCAGTGGTGGGGAACAGGAGTTTTCGTGAAGGAAAATCCCCCCTGGTCTTCGGAAGGGCTTGCAGATTACCTGGCCTACAAATACGTAACAGAAGAGTTTGGTTCCTATGCATCAGCATATATCCCTGCAATGTGGAAAGGCGGAGTAGATTCCATGGAAAACAGTTATTACTATGCGAATCCGAAAATGCTGGAAAACCTGCCTGAGAAACAGAGACAAAAGTATGAAATGGAGACTCGAAAAATAGAACTTTATTCCCAGATGCCTATGCTCTTGCTGAGAGCCGAAGAGCTGCTTGGGGAAGAGTCATTTTTTACGAAGTTATCGGATATTTATACGGATTACAGGTTTAAATCCCTTTCTTATGAGGAATTCATGCCTTCAATAGGGCTGAGCGAAGCCGAGCTTGATAAGGACCCGGTAAAGGGGAAAGAAACGGGGACGGAAGAAACAGCAGAAGGGGAGGCGGTTTTCGATGAATAAGCCCTCAACAAATAATTTCCCTAACAATAATTTCCCTAACCTGTTGAGAGTCTTGAAATATGAAGTTTTGAGGCTGGCATATAATAAAAAATATTTTTACATGGTCCTCATCGAGTCGCTATTTGCCTGTTACATCCTGATGAATTTTGTATTCGGGGGAAAAGACGGTACGGCTCCTTTCTCTAAATGGACGTATTCGGAATTTCTCTCCCTTATAGGGCCACTTTTATCAGTCATCCTTGTTCTTTTCTGCATGTCCGTCTTTTCGGAAAAGGAAGTTGCGGTTCGAAATATCATATTTTCTACCCCGCTTTCCGAACCAAAATATTATCTGCTAAAAGCCTCGGCAATCACGGCTGTTTTCGTACTTGCTGCTTCTTTACCGATTTTATTGAGCTTTGCGTATTATGCCCATTACTTTAATTTCTACGCTTATGCTGAGTTCACGCTTCCCTTACTGTTATTTCTGTTGCCTTCCCAGATCTTTGTACTGGGGCTTGCCCTGGCGGTCGGGAGATTCCATTCCAGACTGCTTTACCCTCTTTTGCCTCTTGTGCTGTTTCTGGGATTTTTTAATCCGAGGCTCCCTGCGTGGTTTGATCTTTTTGGGAATAATTTCCTTTCGTGGCCCCTACGCTGGTATTTGGGAGTCATGGAGGGTCCAATACCCTATATTCTGCCCGATGATTTCCTCTACAGCAGATTGGTTTTCATATTTATGGGCGTCGTTATGTTTGCATTTGCCTGTAGAAGGTCTAAAACCTGAGTTTCGTCGTCTGTTCCTGCAGGCCTTGTCCTGGAATGCAGATGTGAATCTTATAATTATATTTTATACCTGATAGAAAATTTTTAATATTACTTAACCCAACAATACACCCCTTTTTTCATTTATGGGGAGCAAAAATGGAAATTTCCAGGCTTCTTGAAAAAATGGACCATTATTATCAAAAAAATTTAAAAGAATGTAAATTCTTAGAGGAATACAGAGATATTACCTGCAATGTCTTCCTCTATCTCAGGAAATTAATTCCATGGGCAATCCCATGATCTCTGAACTGGCAAAGACCATGGAGGTCAGCAAACCCTCTGCCAGCAACATGGTTTCTATAATGGCGGAAAAGGTCTGCTGAAAACAAAGGCTTCCATGAAAGATGGAAAGGTCTGCCTGTTTGAACTTGCCGATAATGGAAAAAAGGTAGTTGAGATCGAATATTGGGCCGATATGAGGTTCTATGAAAAGATCCGGGAAATTCTGTATGAAGAAGAATTTGAGGTTATGGAGAGACTCTTTGAGAATATAGCTAATGGCTTGATGAGGTAAAAGTATGACAGATGAAAGTGAAATGAGGTCTGCAAGCTTAGGGAAGCTTTTCCTGAAATTCGTTTTCCCGGCAACCATCGGGTTGATTGTTGCTGGAATCCAGGGAGTTATTGACGGTTTCTTTATCGGAAACTCCGTGGGCAGCCAGGGGCTTGCAGGGGTGACTCTTGCATTTCCCGCACTTCTAGCCATAATTGCTGTGGGACAGATGATCGGGATCGGGACTTCAAGCCTTGTGGCCCTGGCTCTTGGCAGAGCTAATCGGCAGGAAGCCCTCAGGCTTATAAATAATGCTTTTCCCATGCTTCTGTTCGTGGGAATAGGGCTCACCTCCATCGGGCTAGCTTTCTCGGAATCTTATCTCCACCTCCTGGGAGCTTCTGGTCCAGTCTTTAGCATGGCAAATAGTTATCTTAGAGTCCTATTCTCAGGCTCGATACTCCTGATTCTGTCCATTGCTCTCGAACCTCTTGTACGAAATGATGGGAAACCAAGACTTGCTATGACATGTGTGGTTGCGAGTGTTCTTGTAAACATGGTTCTTGACTACTTATTTGTCATGCGAATGGAAATGGGGGTTACCGGGGCTGCAATAGCTACGGTTATTGCTTTCTCTCTTTCCGGAATTCTATTAGCTCTGTATTTTTTCAGCGGATGGGCTGGGCTGAAACTAAACCCCCGTTCCCTCTCTCTGGAGCCGAAAATAATTATCAGAATTATGAGAACAGGTTTTCCTTCCTTTGCAATGCAGTTTTCAACTTTTGTCCTGCTCTTTGCGAACGAGTATATGCTGCTCAGTTACGGCTCGGAACTCGCTGTTTCAGGCTATGGAATTATAGGTTACGTCTTCTCGATTTTCTCCTTGATTTTTGAAGGAATAGCAGTCGGTACCCAGCCAATCATCGGTTTTAATTACGGGGCCCGTTGTTATTCCCGGGTTGCAGGGACCTTGAAGATAGCTGTTATCTCTTGCCTTGTGGCCGGATTGATTGGTTTTATGCTTCTCTCTATGTATCCGGAACAGTTTATTCTCATCTTCAATCGCGACAGCCCCAAACTCCTGGAAATTACTCTTAATGGAATGGAGATTTTCGTGTTTGCCCTCCTTACTCACGGGACGGTTATGCTGGGTTCCGTATATTTCCAGTCAATAAACAAAATCAGATATGCTCTTTTCATCCAGCTAGGAACAGTTTTTCTCTTCCTCCTTCCTCTACTCTGGATTTTACCTCCTTTACTTGACCTTAATGGGGTATGGCTTGCAACCCCGGCTGCGGAATTTCTTATGTTCCTGGTCGTGCTGGGCTTGCTCTGGAAAGAGTTCGGTTTTCTCAAGAATGGAATAGCTGTAAGTGAGTAAGGAAACTTCCCTGTTTCTGAAATTGTATTAACTACCAACGAAGATTAAACTGGGTCTCTTTCCATATGCCTCCTATGAACACTACTGTCAGAATCTCCCTGAATATGGAGTTTAAGACCATAGTATTGAAGGAGCAAAAAAATCGCTTTTTTTCAAAGCTAATCATAACTAATTACTTCTATTGTGAGCGTTACGGGCACAGGTCTGTAACACGAGGTTTTGGGACACAGGCGGCTGCCCTGTAAAAAGAGTAGAGAGCTGCCTTACTTAACAGCTCTTTTTTACTTTAGCCTTATTTTTCTCCAACCCGGCTTGTTTTGAGTTCTCAACTCATTTGCAGAGGATCTACCTTCATGTACTCCCGCAGCATGGTTGTTGCGTAACTTCCCTTTGGCAGCATGAACTCAAGCACAGCTTTTGACTTTCCGGGGTTTAGTTCGTCTTCAGCAACCTCAAACTTCGGCTCAACCTGAAGGAGGATTTCTCGCCTTATGCCTTTCGAGCTCATCTCAGGAGTTTCTTCTATATTGAAGCCTTGCAGAGGAACTTTGAGTTCCTCGAGAACTGCCTGTTCGATCTCTCCCGGAACGCCTGACGCAAATTCTGTACTATAGCCCGGAAGGGGAGCGGTTATAAAGGCCCGTTTTTTCTTAATCAGGCGGTTCATGGCATTTACGGTTTCTGCGGTGGCTTTTTCGGTTTTTGAAGAATCCGGCAGGCCATGCTCATTCTTGAAACAGACAACATCGCCTTCTACAGCCTCGTTTAAGGGAAGGCCTTTTTCGATCCTCCTGCACAGGATCGTGTTATATATGTAGGACTGGTAGCCATGCACAAACATCCTGTAAAGGTTTTTCGGGAGAACAAGAAAAGCTCCTGCAAAGTCATCCGGGTTTGCGATCAGATGGTTCATCATTGCTCTTTCATGCCCAAGGTGTAGAGGATAGATTTTCAGGCCTTCTTTGAAATCGAGGGTCTCTTTAACAAACTGGCGGGCTTTCCGTGTCTCTTCCGGTTCATCAGGGAAGGGTTCGTCAATATAAAGCAGGGCAGCTTTTTCAAAATCTCCCTCAACAATGGCTTTTCCTACCAGATGCGTGACAGGACGTACCGAGCCGAAGCGCTGGATCCCGAAGAAGTTAGGAACACCGTTCTGAGCCAAGATCTCGTTTGTGGTCTTTTCGAGCAGTTTGTGTGTCTCCTCACTCGAATGGGTAATATTCCGGATGGTAATTCTGAAATTGTTTCCCCACAGGTCTCCGAGTTCAACGGATTTTCGGGAGTGGCCGAGGACTTTCAGCTCTACATCTTTTAAATGGATCTTCTCAATTTCCTGGGCATCAATATCAAAAATACTGATTTTCTGAGTGGTAAGTGCACGTTTATCCTTTGTGCCTGCAACGCTGATTCGCTTCTGGCTTACCTTGAGGATTTTTGCGAGAGTCCGGGTCAGGTGATGTGTATCCCAGTCTCGCTTTACGAGCTCAAGAATAAGGTATTTCCCTTCCTGTCCTTCCTCTCGATTCGTAATTTCTTTAACAATAAAATCCTCCACTTCCTGCCGAAGTTGCCCTCCAAGGCCGTCAGTATCCGTGGAGTAAAGATTTATTCCGATCTGTTTTTCAATTTCCGGCACTTGCATGGGTTAAAAACACCCCTCTATTACGTGTGTTGTGAAAGTTATAAAGACCACCTGGGGTTGATATCAATAGCTTTTACTTCATTCGTATCTACAAAGGTCCAGCTTCTATATGTTTCGTTTCCTTCAGCAGCTTTAACTTTCGCAGGGGCCGTTTTTCCGGGAAGCCCACCTGCATAAAGGCTTGAAGTCGGGTCGAGCATCAGCCAGGAACCGTATTCGTCTGTCAGGTAATTTACATCAACGTTTCCGTAATAGGCCCTTACGCCTCTGACTGCAGCATCTGTCGCAGCGGTTCCATTGCCTATATATACCGCTGCAAAGGCATGAGTATTGGTCAGGTAGACCCGGGTTGTGCCTCCTACAGCCTCGAGCATGGATGAAAGGAGAATTGCTTGATCTTCACAATCCCCGGCTCCCATTCTAAGGGTAACGTTAGCTGGCTCCCAGATGTCATTACCTCTTGGGTCACTTACGTATTCGACTTTCTCTTTTACCACGTCAAAGAGGGCACAGACCTGATAGATATTATATGCTCCCGGATATGAGCGAGCCACCTGGACTGCCTTTTCCCTTATAGCAGGTTCGGCTGGCTCCACAAGTTTGTTTATGGTCTCAAAGTAAGGCGAAGGATTGTCTCGGTATACTGGATTTGATTTTTCTGGCATTGGCTTCAGGTTTACAGTAAAGTTTTTCAGAGGATAAGATCCGTAGTCGTGCCATTTTCCTTCCGAGGTCGAGGCAAGCAGCCAGAGGACAATACTGAAATTTGCTTTTTTTTCTTCAGGGATCTGAATCGCGATTACTCCTAGATACTGCTCTTCACCGGGATTGACCAAAACTCCGCAGTCCTCTGAATAAATCCGGCTTTTGGAGGCATTAACCGAAACCCCGTACCTATCTATAAAAATAGGGTTTCGACCTTCGTTTTTAATGTTGATTCTGGCATAGCCCATTCTCCCCTGGTAAAAATCTGAAGTTTGGTAGTTGCTGTTTAGGGAGAAGCCAGGCTGCAACGGAGTTCTCAGGATGGGGGTGAGTTCGCTTTTCCTGATGGAGTATGTGGGTGTTGCCGGGAAAGTAAATAAAGCCGGTTGAGGTGTATAAACACTTTCCTGGCTTTCGGAATCCGGGCCTGAGGATATATAACCTGTTACTTCTTCTCTGAAACTCTCAATTGAATCCGAAGACAGTATTCCGGTGAGTGCAGCGAGTACAAAGCAGATGCATAAAACAGTAATTATTGAGGCTATCCCTCTTCTTCCTGAAGCCTTTGAATTCCTCATGGTTTCCTCCCTAATCAAACACAGGCGGAACCTCTTTCCTGATCGGAAGAGCTATTGCATCCATAGCTCCGGCTCGGTTTGATTCTAGTCCAATTTTCCCAAACCTAACTTTCAGGCTCTTGAGACTTAAACAAGTTTAAGGTCCCGCGTAACTTTATCTATAAGCTCTTCTTTTGCCGGCCCTATTCCGAGGACTGTAACGGTTCCCGGTGGAATTTCTGTAAGTCCTGCGTCCTGTATAAGAGCAGTAGGTAGCCCTTCCCTTCTTGCTTTTTCCTTGAGTTCATACAGGTCATTAAGGGTAGGGACTTTAAGAACAATTTTTTTCTGCCCGCCTTCCTTCCATTTTTCAAGATCACTTTTGCTTGCCCATTCAGAAGCAGAAATAGCAGCGTGAGCTACCTGTACTGCAAACTTGCCTTTGGAAAGCTTCAGGTCTTCCCGGGAAACTATACACTGTTTATATTCACTCATCTTTTGCCTCGGGTTTATTGAAGGTCCGTCTGTTTCTTAAATGTTTTCGATGAAGGTATCCGGATCGACTTTATATCCCGGTTTTCATGTTCATTTTTGATCATCTATCTTGTGATCGATCCGGGCCTGAAGTATTAAATTAAACAATTTTTAGAAATCCATGAAATTCGAATCGGTTTATTTGATATTATGGGCAGCATCATTTATAATTATTTCATAAAGTTTTTTCGATGTATTCTATAATATACTCTGCCGTATTTATTCCCCATGCATCAAAAATACCTTTTCCTGATGGTGTTCCATTGACTTCAAGAATTTTAGGGTTTCCCTCAGTTTGGCCGTAATGAATCTTAGTTTCTTCGCAAAGATTATTATCAGTTATTACTTCGTTAAGATTATCATCAGTTAGTCCTTTGCTAAGATTATCATCAGTCAGCCCTTCTATAATATCAACACCGGCAAAAGTCGTGTTCACTGCCAGGGCAGCCTTCTCAGCAATTTCTTTTTGTTCTTCTGTGAGCACACACCGGTCTGCACTTCCTCCCTGACTCAGGTTATTGACCCAGGAGCCAGATGCTGCTTTACGGTAAATTGCTCCAATAGCCCTACCGTCAACAACAAAGGCCCTGATATCTCTTCCCGGATTCTCTATGAACTCCTGGATATACAGCATACCTCTCTCTTCAAGCAGCTGATTGAGAATTGCTTCCAGGGATGAAGATTCTATTTTTCGATCCGAAAACCGGACTTCGCCGTTCCTTACTCTTGCAATATCCTTTCCTTTATATCCAAAAACAGGCTTAATGACGGCGTCTCCAAATCTTGATATTACCTTCAGGGCTGCTTCCATATCCTGTACGGCTACGGTTCTGGGTACGGGCAGTCCGGCTTTTGCCAGAAGATAAGAAGCATGGTATTTATTTGCGGCATTACGGATAGCTTCTGGGGAATTGACAACAGGGATTCCTTCGTCTTCCAGTTCACGCAGGATATCAAACCTGAAAGACACACCTTCGAAAGCTCCTGCACCCACATCTCTTACAATTATCGCGTCAAGGTCAGAGAGTTTTATATCTCCCACTTTGAAGACCACGTTTGATTCTTCAGCTTTCGATTCCCAAGCTGTAGAATTCATGCTGACATCTGCATCCCTAAGGTCCAGAACAAAAGGAGAAAAACCTTTTTTTCTCGCTGCGTCAGTAAGTGCTCTGGCTGTCCAGTCTTCCGGGTCAGTGATGACAATCCCTATTTTTTTCATAGCTCATCATCGGGAGAATACAAGATCAAGTTTACGATCTGGAAGTATATCGTATCTAAAATATCTGATATCTGAAATACATAAGATCTGAAATATACGAGATTTGAAATACATGAGATCTGAACTTGTTTTTTCTTTCCCTTCTATCAGGTCTGCTCAGAAAGGTTCTCAAGCCCATGTTTTCTTCGATATTCATTTATTGCACTGTGGATTGCTTCCCTGGAAATAACTGAACATTCCAGCTTGCCTGGCGGCAGTCCTTCGAGAGCCTCGGCAACGGCCTCGTTTGTAAGTTCCCAGGCTTCCGCAAGGGTTTTGCCTTTTATCAGTTCGGTTGCCATGCTACTGGACGCAATTGCTGCTGCACACCCGAAAGTCTTAAACTTCGCATCTTCAACTCGGTCATCCCGAATTTTCAGGAAAATCTTCATATGGTCCCCATGTGGATTTCCAGCTTCTCCAACCCCGTCAGCATCCTTAATTTCCCCTACATTTCTTGGGTTCATGAAATGATCCATGACCTTTTTATTGTACACAAAACTCCCCCTGTTTTCATATTCCTGTGCACTTACGATTTATTTTTTACACGCGTTTTCAGGTTTATAGAAAGGAGACATAGCTCTGAGCTTTTCGACGGTTTCAGGCAAGACCTCAAGTACATAATCAATGTCTTCTTCGGAATTATCATCTCCAAGGGTCAGACGAAGGGAACCCTGAGCTATTTCCGGAGGCAGCCCTATTGCCCTGAGCACATGCGAGGGCTCAGGCGAACCTGAGGAACAGGCACTCCCTGTGGAACTGCAGATCCCCATCTCGTCAAGCATGAGAAGCAGAGACTCGCCTTCGATGTATTCAAAACTGAAATTCAGGTTGTTCGAAAGGCATTTTTCCGGGTGTCCGTTAAGCCTGCAGTCAGGAATTTTCATGACTTCTTCAAGGAGGCGGTCTCTCAGTCTTTTCATTTTTTCATTATACTTTTCAAGATTTCCTGTTGCAAGTTCTATTGCTTTTCCCAATCCTACAATACCTGCCACATTCTCGGTTCCTGCTCGCTTTTTGCGCTCCTGGCCTCCTCCGTGCATATAGTTGTCGATTTCTGTCCCTTCCCGCAGATAGAGCGCTCCTATTCCTTTGGGCCCATAGAACTTATGAGAAGAAAGGGAAAGCATGTCAACATTCTTTTCTTTCTTTTTCATCTCAAGAGGGATTTTACCAATTACCTGAACGGCATCAGTATGAAAAGGAATCTCATATTCTCTTGCGATCTCGCCTATCTCATGAATAGGCTCTATTGTCCCGATTTCATTATTCGCATACATCACCGAGATCAGGATAGTATCATCTCTAATTGCAGCTTCAACTTCTGCAGGGTCTATAAGCCCATAACTATCTACAGGCAGGTAAGTCACATCAAAACCCTGAGTCTCCAGGTACTTACAAGGGTAAAGCACTGCATGATGTTCAATTGGTGTGGTAATGATATGTTTTCCTTTCTTTCTTCTGGCAAAAGCCGTTCCCTTAATAGCCCAGTTATCGGACTCGGTTCCTCCAGAGGTGAAATATATTTCCTCAGGACTAGCTCCCAGAGCCTTTGCAAGCTGCTCACGGGCGGTCTCTATTGCCTCTTTACCTTCTCTCCCTATTGAATACAGGGAAGAAGGGTTTCCGAAATGTTCTTTCAAAAAAGGCAGCATAGCTTCAAACACTTCAGGTTTTGTGAAAGTGGTGGCTGCGTGGTCCATGTAAACAAAGCGCTTTTCTCTCATCAGAACCCCCCTCTATGAAAATAGGGGTTTACGCAATATGAATTTATTGCATAGTCCTATTTTTGGATTTTTTCCGGCAAAGTTTTTAAAACGATCGTCTTATAAAAGAGCATCTGAATGATGTAGCTGATTGCTGATTCTAATTTACTGTTCGACGATCAGTCAGACCTGTATTTATATGATGAAGAATAAAACCACATGTGCCTTTAGCTCAGGGAATATAAGCGTCAACTTACTTACGTTCGCCTGTTATTGATTTTATAACCTTACTTATATTATTAACATAAATATGTTTATAGATACTGACACCGCAACCCAAAATACGAAAACCAAGTTGAGGGAGTTGGAGAACAGGATATCTCTCATACCTGAAGGGATCGGGAACGTTAAGCCGGAAAAAACCGGAAGTCGAAAGACATCTCAAGTATAATCTCATGCTCATATTCTATTTCACCTTTGGAACTCGGGGCTAGAGCCTGTATGACTCGTTAACATTGGTTGGGAGGATGACTCAGGAAGCCCCTAAGTCTTTAGCTTATGGTGTAGTTCACGAGTAAGGTAACTGCAATTAACAGGCTTGCCAGTAACCTTGTTTTTCTAGTAACCCTGTTTTCGCTATATTTCCTCCGTTTTCTGAGTAATAGATGAACTCATTTTTGTTAAAGGAAGAAAATACAAGATTTTATGGAAGACGGAAAACACAATATTTTTTAGACAAAAATATTATATATAGGAATTTTGTAGTCCTATTTCGATCAGGGAGGGAAAAACGACCTTGCTAAAACAATTCTCAATTATTCTTATCATTTATTTCCTTGGTGACCTGATGCAGAAAGCTTTAGGGTTGCCAATTCCAGGCAATGTCCTGGGAATGCTCATTCTTTTCTTTAGTCTGTATACAGGCATAGTTAAACTCAATATGATAGACAAAGTAAGTGATTTTTTACTTGAAAACATGGCTTTCTTCTTTCTTCCTGCAGGGGCCAGTCTTATAACCTGTTTTGCCCTGCTTGAAGGAAAATTGACTGCTATTCTTGCAGTTTCCCTTATTTCTACCTTTGTAATACTGGCTGTAACAGGGCTCACTGTGGAACTTGTTCAAAAGTTCTTCAGGAAAAAGCCGGTAAAAATAGCCAGCCATATAGAAAATATAGGCAATAAAGGTAATAATAACGAATCTGGAAGGAATACAAAAAATGTGCATGCCCGTGAGAATCGAAGAGAAGAGGTGATCTGAAGTTGCAGACCGATTTTTTGAATGGGTTTGTCAATATGCCCCTATTTGGGATCTTACTCTCTTTAGTAGCTTTCCAGATAGGCACGCTATTATATAAGAAGACCCAGCTTTCGATTCTTAACCCTCTGCTCGTGGCTTCTGTACTTGTAATGGTTTTCCTTCTATTCTTTGGAATCAATTATGAGACTTACAACCTTGGAGGAAATTATATTTCTTTCTTCCTCGGACCTGCAACTGTGGTTCTTGCAGTGCCTCTCTATAAAAAGATTCAGCTCTTGAAAAGCAATGCTCTTCCTATCCTTGCAGGAATAATGGCAGGCTGCATAGCTGGAATCTCAAGTATTCTTGTTCTTTCCAGCCTGTTAGGGCTTGATGATACCATAAGCAGATCTCTCGCCCCCAAGTCCGTAACTACTCCTATAGGAATTGAAATCTCAAAACAGATAGGCGGCCTGCCTGCAATAACAGTAGCTGCAATCGTATTTACCGGTATTATAGGTGCTATTTTGGGCCCTTTTATCTGCCGCTGCTTCCGAATAAAAGATAAAGTTGCAGTCGGTGTCGCAATCGGCACATCATCACATGCTCTTGGAACAACAAGGGCAATAGAACTTGGAGAAACCGAAGGGGCAATGAGCGGACTTGCAATAGGGATCGCAGGCTTAATAACGGTTTTTCTGGTTCCCATGCTGCTTTATGTCTTCGGGCTTATAATTTGAATGGCAAATAGATGATCTTAAATAAGTAAAAATCAGATTTTGGATGCAAATATTGGCTCTTCGTTGTTTTGTGTGAATATCCTCATACCAGTGTGGTCTTGAGTCGAAAATCATATTATTAATAGGGAATGACGAAGAGCTCAAATATTAAGTAAAAATTCCGGTTTCAGGACAAAATATTACACTACAAAATATTGCACTACAAAATATTACACTACAAATAAACTTTACCCGGTGTTTTAATGGGGTTTTCCGGGTTATCGGAAATCCGTGTACATTCTCATCTGCCACTGACCGTTCTGTATCTTTTTCCTTATAACCCCTTTTGCCATTTCCACATAGATTTCTCTTATCTGTGGTATGAGCATAGAGAGCCCTATTATATCGGTTAGAAAACCCGGAGTTATAAGGGCAAAGCTTCCAACTAACACAAAGAATCCGTGCAGGAGCTCGTTTCCGGGCATATATCCCCTGCTTGTTGCATCCTGGATCTCGCGAAGCACGCGCAGACCCTGGGATTTTGCAAGGTAAGCACCCAGACTTGCAGTTATAAGGATAATAAGCACGGTGTTTAAGGCTCCGATCACTCCACCTATTTTGATGAGCAGATAAAGCTCAATAACGGGGATAATGAGGAAAATCGAGAAGAGTTTTAAAAACATACTAATCATTTTTAAGATTTTATATTTATGTTATCTTTATTAGTACTGATATTTTTATTAGTACTGATAAGTACTTTTTAACAGTTCCTATGCATTAATTATAGTTAAAACATGCTTTTAAAGCTTACAGTCAAAAGCTACCATAATTATATATCTTTTGTTAAACCTCGATACAAACGGTACCACTAAATCTGGAGAGTCAGCAGGAAAAGGTAAAAAAGGCAAAAAACCAAATGGAAAAAAGGCATGAAATATACAAAAGATATGAAAAAATGTAGTGAGATGATAAATGCAGTGGGCGTGAAAAACGGTCAATCTCCTAAAAAGCGAACGACGCTGGAAATCGGAGTTAGCGCAGCCCTGGAAATTCTCTTTGAAAATTTCATTTTTGGTCTCAAGGTGGATTTTCAGACCACGGGTCTGCTCTATTGATATTACATTTTCCTGCTTTTTCCTAGTTAAGATTCTATTTTCCTGATTCCTGAATTTTTCTTCTCTAAGGCTGATTTACTTCTATTCCCTTTCAGTTTTTCTGCCGTAGCTTTCTTTTCAGTTTGAGACTATAATCACTAGATTTTTATAAATACTACTCCATTCTTTCTGCTTTCCCTGCCTCAACAGGTCTATTTCTATCCTGCAAAGTTTTCTTTGTCGGGAAAATACTGTTGCTTTAAGAGAGCAGTTATTTTATGTAGCGATAAAAAGGGATAGTCTGTTATATGATTGCTATAATATTACGTTCGTGATCTAACGCACAGTTGAATGAAATAATATTATACTAAAGATTATACGCAATACTAGCACACTAATATATTCTATAAAACGTAAAATATACTCTGGATGTTACAAAGATAGTTTTACCTATCCCCAAAAAAGGGTTTGTGTTTCTGAGGTGCCGGATGTATGGACTTTGATAAAATTGAAGACTTTGTATATAAAGTTATTGGGACTATAGGATCCGATCAGAATAATTTGTGTTCTGCGATCGATTTTGCCCTGGATCTTGCGGATGAAAAATCGTTTTCCCCCAATGATTTGCTTGACCTTTCGAATGCCTGTAAGCAGCAGAAAATGTTTATGGAAGAATATGTTTTCGCAAAAGCCTGTTTCATAAGAGCTTCAGGAAAACTCCGTGAAGAAGCCTGTTTTGCGCTTGGTACTGCAGCTTATATTCTGGGCTTTTCCCTTGAAGCTGAAGCAAGCTATCTGGAAGCTCTAACAGAAAATCCAGAAAATGGAGATGTAAGGTGTGCCTATGCCGAACTCCTTTTAGACCTTGGAAGGACAGAGGCTGCTGATAAGGAATATAAAAAGGTACTTGAAGCTTCTCCAGATCATGTAAAAGCGAATACAGGATATGCTTCCCTCTTGACCGAGTACGGATGCGTAAGGGAAGCCGAAGAGCGTTACTCAAAGGCACTTACGGCAGATCCTGACTATGTCCCTGCCAGAGGTGGATACGCAAACCTGCTCTTTGAGTTGGGAAGGCTCAGAGACGCGGAAAAGGAATACAGGATTGCAATAAAACTGGATCCTGAAGACCCAAGTCTCCATCACAACTGCGGAGTTTTACTTTCTTTCCTGGGGCGCTCTTCAGAAGCCGAAGGTGAGTACAGAAAAGCTCTTTCTCTTAACCCGAGACACAGGCGGACTCTTTTTAACTACGGAAATCTCCTTGCAAGAGAAGGCAGAGCTTCAGAAGCCGAAGAACAATACACGGAAGCCCTTGCCATTGATCAGAACGATGCAAAAGTTCATTCCAATTATGCAAATCTTCTGGCTCGCTTTGGAAGGAGATATGAAGCTGAAATGGAATACAAGAAAGCGCTCAGTCTGGACCCAGATAGTGCTGAAGGACATTACAGTTACGGAAACCTTCTTTCGGAGATAGGGCGCTTTGATGAAGCCCAAAATCAGTATGAGAAGGCTCTTGTCCTGAATCCTTATTATCCCCCTATTCACTATAGATACGGTCTTCTTATGAGAAAGATGGGGCACTTTGGCGAAGCCAAAAAGGAATACACGAAAGCTATGCAGCTCGATCCGGATATCGGAAGCAAAATGACCGAAACCTGGATTATTCTGGACTAAAAGAAATGTCTGGAATTTTATCTGATCTTTCCCTAACTTATTCTGATCAAAATAACATCCAACCCGGCATTTTCTTTTTCACTTTTTATTGATTTTCTTCTTACATATTTTCTTCTTACATATTTTCTTCTTACATATTTTCTTCTTACATATTTTCTTCTTACAGATTGATATATTCGGACAATCTAATGTAGACTTTTTGGGAGAAGTAACGGTTTAATAGGAGTAGTAAGCTTTCTCTACAGTTTGTTTTCCTTCGGGTTAGTTTTCTTTTATTCCTGCTGCTTTCCGAAGACGAACAGTTTTATCTCTTCTTTTTCAAATAGCGCAAAAGCAGCCGCATTTCCTAGTCCAACATAGTCAGGGCAGGAAAACAGAGAGAGTAATTTTCCATCAAACCACCATCTATACCCATTTTCAAGGGCTGTATGACCTCTTATGATTTTTTTCAGGTTATTTGTCTGTAAAAAGCCGTCTACAATATCTGGCCCGAACTCTTTTACAGTCGAGCCTCGGGTTGAAGCGGTGAGTCCAGGACGTTTCGAAGGATCATTCCAGAGATAAGGAAAAGCAAAGGCTTCTTCCTTCCTGATGCCATCAATGCTGCCGGTTCCGTTAATTCCGCCGTGTACGCAAAATATATGCCTCGAAAGTACAGCTGCTATTGGCATTTTATCATATGTCCGGCTGGCCTTTAGAAGAAAACCCTGATCGAAACCGATTTCCTCAAAAAAGCCGTAGTAGAGGTTCATATCCACAGTTTCGTGATTTCCCCTGAGTAAGAATATGTGCTCAGGCTCTTCAAGCTTCAGTCGAAAAACCCTTGTAAGTACTTCGGCACCTTGAGGTCCTCTGTCCACGTAATCTCCGAGAAAAAGAATATTCTTACAGTTCATTTCTTGTCTTTTTTCTATTATGAATTCAAGAGCCTGAAGGTCCCCGTGAATATCCCCAATAACCATTATAGGCTCAGCGTCAATTCGAAGCACTGCAGGTTCTAACTCCAAAATTCGGTCTATTTTCGGGAGAAGAAGAAGCAGTTCTTCCTTTGCGGCAATTTTCCTGGAGACCTTTCCTGATACCATGGACTCACCTCTGTTCAAATTCCTCTTAGAGAGTCGATCTGAAATTCTTATGGGCTCTCTTAAGGAAGCTGATCTAAAAGCGTTCTTTAGATACAGGGAATTTTTATGCGATAAATATTTCCAGGCTTCAAGAAGAAATCCTTCCAGCATCCTTATGCCATCAAATTCTTAATTTTTGTTTGTGAAGGCAGGCTTATAGTGTCAAAGTCTAAAATCAAGTATGTAAACTTAAAAGGTCAAGCAATTAAAAGTTCAGGCAACTGGGTGAACAACAAGAAGTTCAGACTACAAGGCGTTCAGACAATTAAAAATCCATAAATTACATCTATTTATAAAACTTTATTCAGCATATACGGAGACAAATTTATGGAACTTGATATCAATGAGCAGGATCCTGAAGATATGGATCTTACAGATGTTGTGCTTGAATACGATGATATTGTCTCTGCAATCTCAGTTCTGGAAAAGCGCAGAGAGGAATTAAGAACTCATATCCTAAACACCTTCACAGAAAAAGAGATCAATATATTGAGAGTTGGGGATGTGGAACTCAGGCGGCAGAAGGTTGAATGGAAACTCTGGCGCATCAATAAGTTAAAACCCTATCTTATGAAGAAAGATCTCTGGGATATAGTTGAATCAGTTGACAGGAAAAATCTCAGCAGACTGATAGAAAAAGGAATCCTGAATGAAGAAGAACTTCAAGGTACATATGATGTAGAAACTCGGTACAATTTACGTGTAAAAAGGATCTAAACGGATTGGAATAAATAGTCTGAAGGAGCAGGAAAAGTTTTCAGGTGAATGACCGGGATACTATACAGTTTACACGTAGACAGGTCCCGAATGAAATGAAGTAGAATCAAAACGAATAGAGAATCCTTCAGGTGAAACTTCGAGAAGAGTAATCTTTTTCATTCTCTCTTATTCTGGATTTCGAGTAAGGATACTTTTCCAATATTTTGTAAAAGGATCTTTTTAATATTTTATCCGACTTTCCGCAGTAACTTTTCGTAAATTCATATTTTTACCGCTATCGATTTTTAATCAAACGTGGATTTATTGTACTTTTATGCAGTATGTAAAAGCAACTATGCATTGGTCATCGGTTAAGGATTTATTTCCTTCTTCTGTTACTTTTTTTGAATCCAATTTTTCATTTATTACTCCAACCATTCATCTCTAAACTCTTCTCTGTTTACATGAGGATCTAATGCTTGACTTTCATATACGCTCATTATCGTTTCAAAAGTTCTTTGAATTCCACATCTATGCAAAATTACTGTCAACAAATCTGATGCATTCTCTGCAAATATTGTACTCCAACGTAACTGTGTATATCTAGCCATTTTTTCAGAGTACAGAGCAACGGTTCTAGGTCCATTAGCAACTGCACTTACCATAACTCCAACTTTTACTCCTGCAGCTACTGTTCTTGATCTTGCTGCAGGAAACTTGTCTGCTAACGAGGAATGGAGACGAACAATTATGCTGTCCTGAATGACAACATCCTGGAAGGTTTCGAGTTTCTTGCTAAGTTTCCTACCAGGTTCTTTTGCAAGCTCTTCCATGCCATGAATTACACACTGGTGAAGAAACTCAACAAGTTCTGGAGTAAAACGATAGTACCAGCTGCTATCACTTATGGTTTTTTGTGACTCAGTTTCATATTCTCGTTTTAAACTGGCAAGTGTACGCTGCAAGCGGGCACCAAAACCGAGAGTTAAAACCCAAAA
>NZ_LZPK01000166.1:0-5932 GCF_001729375.1 Methanosarcina sp. A14
TTCTAATTTGAGAGCCTCATCTATAAAGCCAGAGAATTCATATGAGTCAGAGAATTCAGGTTTGCAGAAATGATTTGACAGCTCAAATAGGCAAGGAGACCATATAAGATAGTCCGGCAGGTAATAGTTATGAAGTGCATTAATTCTTTGAGGATAAAAGCGATAGACCGAAATTGTGAATGCCTTGGGCTTCTACCTGTCCAGTTAATGGAAAATGCAGGGGCCGTTATTGCACAGCACATACGGGAAAGGCTTGAGAGTGGTAGGGTACTTTTTCTCGCAGGCCGGGGAAACAACGGAGGAGACGCTTTTGTCGCGGCCAGACACCTTGCAGGCTCTTCAGGATACACTGTAAAGGTAATGCTGCTAGGAAAAGCCAGGGATATAAGAACGAAAGAAGCTCTCCATAACTTTTCCCTTCTGAAGTTCAGCCGTGTTGATGTGCTCGAAATAACGGACTCAAGTCAGCTTGAAACCTCGGCTTCAGAATCGTTTCAGGAAGCTGATCTGCTCGTCGACGCAGTATTCGGAACCGGGATAAGGGGAAAGCTCAGAGATCCTGAATCAAAGGTTATCGATTTTATAAACCGGGAAGGGAAAGCCGGAAAAACCGTAATCTCAGTTGACATTCCCTCAGGACTTGACCCTGATAGTGGGGATTTTGAAAAAGCTGTGCATGCAGGGCTTACTGTTACTTTTCACCATATGAAGACCGGGCTTTTGAGCGAGAAGGCAAAAGAATACACTGGCATGATAAAGGTTGCAGACATTGGAATATGTGTCGACGCCGAACAGTACGTTGGTCCCGGAGACCTTATGATGCTGCGCAGGCGGGAGTCCGGGGAACACAAGGGGGATTCCGGAAAAATCCTCGTTATAGGAGGAGGTCCGTATTCAGGAGCTCCGGCCCTTGCGTCCCTTTCGGCCCTTAAAGCTGGAGCAGACCTTGTAACCGTAGCAGTTCCAGAACCTGTAGCTGAAATAGTGGCATCATATTCTCCAAACCTTATCGTCCGAAAACTCTCTTCAAATGTCCTCTGCCCTGAAGATCTTTCAATCCTTATGGACCTTATAAATTCCCATGATGTAGTTGTGATGGGTATGGGGCTCGGGAGAGCGGCAGAAACCTTGGAAGCCATCCGAAAAATCCTGCCCTTTTGCAGGAAAGCGGTTCTTGATGCCGATGCCCTCTCATCTCTCTCAGGTGCTATTTTTGAAAGCCTTGCGGGCAACTGCGAACTGATAGTAACCCCGCATGCCGGAGAATTTGCCCGCCTGAGAAATATGGAAACCCCTGATAGCTTGGAATCTCGTATTAAAGCCGTCAGGGAGTTTTCGGAGGAAAAAGGGGTTGTAACACTTCTCAAAGGAAAAATCGATATTATCTCGGACGGAAAGCAGACCCTACTGAACAGGACAGGAAACCCGGGCATGACCGTGGGAGGCACAGGAGATGTCCTTGCAGGACTTACAGGATCGATTTTTTCCAGAAATCCTGCATTCCTCGCGGCAGCCTGTGCTGCGCACGTCAATGGGGCAGCCGGGGATCTGGCTTTTGAGAAAGCAGGAAATGGACTACTTGCAACGGATGTTCTGGAGAATATTCCTAAAATAATTAAAGCGGCTGAGATTGGATAAAATAAGATTGAGTATAAGAGATAGAGTCATGTCTAAGTGTAAAATACTGTAAATTTGCTAAAATGGGGAGACAATTCGTATGGTACATGAAACTGAAAGGAAAATCAAGCTGAAAATCGAAAGAAATCGGATAAGAGTTACGATTTTTCACGGGGAAGATGAACAGGTCATAAAACTCAATCTTGAAGAAGCAAGAGGACTTAGGGAAGAGCTGGATAAAGTAATTGAAGACTATTCACAAAGAAAGCAAATCAGAATCGACTGATCCAAGAAAATCTGTGTTGAAATGCCAAAAAAGCATTAGAATGTCAGAAAAAGGCATCTAAATACTAAAAATACCCTAAAAAATGCTAAAAATACTCTATATGTGCACTGAAATACTAAATATACCCTAAATATACACTGAAATGCTAAAAATGCCAAAAATATACATCAAAATGCCAAAAATATCAAAAAGGACATCGAAATGCCAAAAATATATGAAAAATATTGAAATTTCATAAATAAGCACTGAAATTCTAGAAAAAAGGGAATTGATAGCTAGACTGGATCAAACCAGATAAATCAAGGTTCTAATTCAAGGTTAATATGTACGAAAAACGTGGTGGTTTTGTGGAAAAGCAATTTACTCATATTGAGTCCGGCAGAGCACATATGGTAGATATCAGTGAAAAGTGTGAGGTTCCGAGATTGGCGCGGGCTGCAGGGGAAATTATGCTTTCCGGGGAGACTATAGAGAAGATACGAACCGGAAACGTGGAAAAAGGCAATGTGCTTGCAACTGCGCGGGTTGCTGCCGTGCTTGCGATTAAAAAGACTCCTGACATAATTCCAATGTGCCATCAGATCCCTATAACTGCCATAGATGTGGATTTTGAGATCGACAAAGGGATGATTTCAGCGGAGGTAAAAGTCCGGACTGTCGGAAAAACAGGAGTTGAAATGGAAGCCCTCACAGGGGTTTCGGCAGCATTGCTGACGATTTGGGATATGGTGAAATCAGTGGAAAAAGACGAGAGTGGAAATTATCCACATACTTCAATACAAAATATCAGGGTGCTCGAAAAACTCAAAGGATAAAGCCCAGGGTAAGCCCTTAAAAAATAAGCTTTTTAAAGGATGGGATATATCAAGACCGCAGACTGAGGTATATATCTTGAAGATTATAGGTGGACCAGCATCACAATTACTTGCCAGCCGCACTGCCCGGGCTTTAGGGATAGAGCCTGTACTTTCCGAGTTTAATCGATTTCCTGATGGGGAACTTTATCTCCGAATCGCAGAAGAGACCGAAAACGAGCGTGTGACCCTTATTCAGAGTACACCCACTGATTCTGATCTTGTTTCCCTGCTCCAGCTTATCGATGCTTGTGAAGGAGCAAAAGAGCTCAATGTCGTGATTCCTTATATGGGATATGCCAGACAGGACAAGAAGTTCAAGCCTGGAGAGCCAATCAGTGCCCGCGCAATTGCCCGCTGTATCAGAGCTGACCGCGTTTTTACGATAAACATCCACGAAAAAAGTGTGCTTGAATACTTCCCTGGCCCTGCGGAAAACCTTGAGGCAGCTAAACTTGTTGGGGACTATATTGCAGGGCTTAACCTGGAAAATCCACTTATGCTTGCTCCGGATTCGGGAGCTGAAGGGCTTATAAAGAACGTCTCATCAGGGCTGGGCTTTGATTATGATCACTTGGAGAAAACGAGACTCAGTGGGGATACAGTTGTAATCAAGACAAAGAATCTCGATGTAACGGGCAGAAATGTTGTCCTCGTAGACGATATGATTGCAACAGGCGGGACGATGGCAGAATCTATCAAAATGCTCAGAGCCCAGGGAGCAGCAGATGTTTACATTGCCTGTGTACATCCTGTACTCGCGAGGAACGCCGTTTTAAGGCTCTTTAATGCGGGCGTAAAGGATATTCTCGGAACCGATACTCTTGAAAAAGCAGAGAGCAGGCTGAGCGTTGCTCCCCTTATTGCAGATGCCCTTAAAGGGCTCTGATACAAATAGTTTAATTTTATTACCGTTAACTATTTTTTATGTTCTGTTGTTTCTAGTATTATGACTCTTCCAGAAGTCTGTCCACTTGATGAAAGTCAGACATGTAAAGGGCGGGAGTGCCACCTCTTCTGCCTTGAGTGGAGATCAAGAGAACCCATCTGCCTTATAGGTTACAGTATAACAAGTAGAATTAAATCCGGAAAAGCTGGACGTAACAGGGATACCTATGCTGAAGATACTTTCCGGAAACTAGGAAGGCAGCCGCTTTCTAAAAGAAAAGATGTCTCTGAAATAGGAGACTGGACCCCTTCAAGGCTCACAAATAAATCTTCGGAACAATCTGTTGAAAGAAACGAAGAAAGATTTTCAAAGAACCGGCACTTCCAGGAAACAGATGTAAAGAAGCCTGACCAGAAGCCTGAGGGAAACCATGATGAAAGGCAAAGATATGCTCCCAGCGATGCTGAGAAAGCTTCTATAAGGCTGGAATCCGGATTGAAAATTGAGCCGGTTGAACAGAGCCCGGTTATACATGCAAAAATTGAACCAAAAGTCCAGGAAAAGCCAAAGACCCCGGAAAAAGTCATTTCAAGAGATAAGCACACGACGATCTTTGCACCTTTTAATAATGATAAAAAAGATGACTCCTGCCTGCCAGGAAGAGAGGAAAAAGTAATAAAGTCCGCTGAGAATAAAGAAAAGCGTAAAAAGCTTGATAAAGCAATGGAAATAGACCTTCCTGATACTTATGATGAGGATTTCTGGAGTTAACCACCTTCAGTCCGAAAATGGCTGTTTTTCGCTCAATCCTTTTTAAAAAGGCTTGGCAGTTAACAGCCTTCAGCTCGAAGAAATAGCTCAGAAATACAGATAGAAGTTCCGGAAAGGGTTTCTTACCCTTGAAGAAAAAATTATATTATCTTTACTCCGGCGTTCCTGAAGTGAACTTTCTTGACTCCTTTATAACCGATTGTTCATGGTTTTAAAGCGTTGGGTTTTAAGACGTTGATATGATTATAATCCATGAATATCGAAGGAGTTATGGAAAATCAACTGTACTTCTGAGAGAGAATTTTGATATCATAAGATTCTCATTTTTCATGCTGTTTGACTATGCTGCTTAACTTATGCTGCTTAACTTATGCTGTTTGACTATGCTGCTTAACTTATGCTACTTAACTTATACTGCTTAACTTTTATTTTGCGTGCTCGGGAAGGATACAAAAAAGGATATGATGATTCAGGATGGACCGCCAGACATACCAGACAATCTACAGCTCACTGCATGACTTTAAAGATGTTTTTCGCCTTTCGGAGGAATATTCCAAACCCGTAGGTGTGCTTGCAACAATTCTCAATCAGAAAGTCGTAAAAAAGACTCGGTTCAAACACAGAAAAGTTTATTCAAGGGAAAACGAACTTTTTTTAAAATGGAAACAGGGACGCACTATTCTTGATCTTGCGGAATACACAGGCTTTCCTCCTACCCTTATGGCATCCCTTATTATGAAGAATTGTCAAATTTCCAAGAAAAGTATAAACTGGCTTTTCAAAAATGTGGACTTAATCGAAAACCGCCGTCTTCAAAAGGAAGTCAAAAAAGCTCTTGATGTCGATCACTTCTTTTCGCCTCATGCCCATGAGATGCAGTGTAAGAAGGGCGAGATGGGAGAAGCACTTATCCAGAAATGGCTTGATGATAGGGAAATTCCATATTGTACCGAAGCAGACATTCGGGCCAAGGGAGAAGGCAAGACTCCTGATTTTGTCCTGGAAAATCCTGTATGCATAGACAATCTTATGGTCAACTGGATTGAAAGCAAAGCGCTTTTTGGAGACTACTTCGAACACGAGCACTATTCAAAGAAACAGTTTCGGGAATATGCAGAGATTTTCGGAGAAGGCATGGTTGTCTACTGGTACGGGTATCTCGAAGATCTCCCTTCCGAGGGCTATCTTGTAAAGAACTATAGCTTTTTTGGAGAATATAAAGAGGAAGTTGATGAGCTATTTAATTATCTGGTATACTGGTGAGTCCTGTTTGAATACGTTTGAGTGCTGATAGAATACATTTGAACCTTGTATGAAATACTTTTGATACCAGTGCTTCGATTCCAAAATTAATTCCTCATTTCCTAGAAAATACGGGATTTACAGGTCTATTAAAAAGTCAAGTTTTATGAACTTACTTCAAAATCGAGTACATCGCAGTACTAGTTTGCTGACAGAATGTAAATGAAACTTATCTGGAATAATTTTGACACTGGTCTGCTGAAATAATGAGTA
>NZ_LZPK01000167.1:0-9066 GCF_001729375.1 Methanosarcina sp. A14
CCTCTAAATACACCACATAGTTGCTTTAACCTACTACATAAAAGTCCAATAAATCCACGTTTGATTGAAAATCGATAGCAGTAAAAATATGAATTTACGAAAATTTACTGCGGAAAGTGGGCTAAGGTCCGGAATGTGGACATTAAGATATTTTGTCTTCACGTAATAACAAGCAAATTACTGAGGAAGTTTATAGAATCCTCTTAAAATGTCTGTAGCTTTATAGTAACATTTATCAAATCCTTCACTACTAACTTTTTTTGCTGGAACTCCTGCTATTGTAATACCTTCTTCTTTAAAGGATTTGTTTACTACTGAATTTGCACCTATTGCGATATTATCTGCAATTTCAATATCTCCAAAGATTTTAACGCCGGGACCAATATATACATTATTTCCTATTTTTGGCACAGGCAATACAAAATCCGGTCTTAATTCGTCCTCCATACTATAGGCATTTGTTCCAATATTTACATCAGTATGAATGCGACAATTTTCACCAACTTGTGCATTGCTATTTACAATTAAAGTACCTTTATGAGCAATAGATAATCCAGGCCCGAATACATTTGGAGGTATAGTAAATCCTAATTTCGTGCTTAATCTTTGGAATTTAAAATAAAGGTACAGAGAATATGGTTTATATATAATACCTTTTTTGCAATTTATATAGAATTCTCTTTTCCTGAGTAATCTCTCAAATCTCCAGATATCATCCAAAAGATAATCCCTATAATACTGAACTGTACCTCCTTTTTTTTTAAGTGCAATTTCATCTGCTTTTAAATAAAATATATAATCTTTCTTTGATTGAATCATAAAAACTCGCCTATGAATAATCCGGATCGTCATTGAAAATAATTTTTAGGATATATATTTCTAGTTTTAGAGTTAGGAATTACGCACTTGAAGTACAAAATCAACCACAATCAACGTTGTGAATAAGGCAAGGGTTTAGACAGTTGAGGGTTTGATGCTATTGATTTCTCAGTTCAACCGCGTAAGGTTTAATAATTAGTAAGTTTTAATAGTTGTAGTCATAGTTATATAAATCTGTGTATAAAGCAAGTCACAATTAAATAAACATAAGTAGCTTTTTCTGTTTAAACTATATATACCAGAAATCTACACCTGGAAAAAAGATGTCAGTAAAAAATCTGTATGTTTGTGTTTTTAGATTTATAGGTATTGGCAAGAAAATCTCTTTCACATCGTATTCTGAGCATTATTTCCAAACCTCGCATCATATTGGAAGCCAATATCATATCTTTATCCAGTTAAATTGAAGCCAGGACCCAGAATGTGGGAATGTGAGGAACTTTGTCTTCGTGTAATGTCAGGTTCCTTCTTGCTTACAATCAAGAATAATTTGCTAATTATTAAGATATTATTGTCAACCGAGAAAACCTTACTCTTAACAATTTGTCTCTTTTGAATATTTCCTTTTTTCGAAAGCGTTGTAAAAATTAGGAATCTCTAATAAATTTAGACTTTTACGACGCTCTGTAAGTTAAATTTTTACGTGCAGTTCTTTTTTATATAAACATTTCAGAAGGCCGGATTTTCAGATCATAGCCCACTTACTGGTTATGTTTTCAGGTACGAGGTTTTCTCCAGATGCCTGTACATATACCCTGAATTTATTTCCTGCAGGAACTGTAAGGCCTTTTGCAGTGTAATTGAAAACTCCTTCCGGCTCAATCGTAATTGAAGAACTTTCAATTTCATCCCACAAAGAAAGCTTATCTTCAGCCTGAAGGGCAACGTAAACGGTTGCATTTTCAGCTTTCTCCGAACCCACGTTTCTTACTGTTACGTTAATATCTACAACCCCTTCTTTTTTTGAGTATGCACACTGTGCTTTGAAATCAAGATTAATCATGGGCCTTCTATAAACAGGAACAACATGTACAGGCTGGTCGGAATATTCTCCCGGGACTTCACCTATCTGCCAATCACTCCCTGTAGTCTCCAGATAGTAGTAATTGCTGCCTTCATACTCGAAACTCCTGCCTCTGTACCCATTGTTACATTTTATCCCGAGAGCCATATGTTCAGGAAGCTCCAGAAGGATAGCATCGTAACCCATCTCCTGAAGAATTGCCACAGAGAGAATTGAAGTGTCTTCACAGTCCCCACCGTTCTCATAAAGAGTTTCATAAGGAAAACGGGGGTACTGGTCATAACCCGAGCTTTCAAGGTCCGAGATATAGTTAAGGGATTGGACAAAAGAAATACAAAGTCCTGGAATTTGACTTTTTTCAAGCCCGTGAGCTTTTGAGAGAGAGAGTAAAGCCTCTGCAATGTCCTTAATTAACCAGTCATCGTATGGATCTGAAGCAAACAGATCGTAGTCTCGGTTCCTAGTCCTGGACTTATATTTTTCATACAATTCATTATTAAGAGGCAGAGTAAGCTGCCAGTTGCAGCCCTCGTATTCCCAGGAGTAAGTTTGGGAAAACGTTCCAGGAGTTGTTGACTCCTCTGTTATCGAGGCGCTGTAAGGCTCAGAATTTACAATATCTGCTCCTATCAGACTCTCTCCAGCATCGCCTATGTAGGAATCTATGGAAGTTTCAGAGTTGGACCAGGTTATGAGAAATCCGATCAGAGAAAGGAGTAAAAAGAAATAAAACAAAGCGGTCAAGTGTTTCATAAAATTATCCCCGCCCAGAAGTTCATAGTTTACGAGTTCATTTCCAGAGGTCTTCCCTTAGATGAGAGTCTATAGGGTCCACTTCCATCAGGCCTTCTGGATAGGGTTCAAAAAAGGTCTGATTCGTAAGATACTGGTCTTCAAAGCGCACGGCCCATGACCTGATGATGCTAATTGCAGGGCAAAGAGAGACTTTTCCGTTCCTGTACTTCTGGATCCAGCCAAAAAATAGTGCTTTTTCCTGGTTTGAGAGACGCTCTGAAAAATGTCCGAAGGCATGCATGAGTACATTAATAATTGAAGTATACCTGGGAGGTCTGGAAAGGGCGCGGTAAAGATGCCTCTCGTACTCAGAAACCAGTTCTTGAAAGGTTTCCTGTTCTTTATTTGCAACAATAGCTCCCAGTTTCTTGAGTTCTTCCTGGCTATATACCATGAGCAGATACTTATTTTCGGTATGGAATGCAACAAGGTCCTTCATGCGGCCTTCGGATTTTACTTTTCGGAAAGCGGCAAGCATAAAAATCCTGGTCATGAAATGTTCTTTTATGCGAGCGTTCCTTAGCCTTCCTTCATCCTCAACAGGAAGATAGGAAAACTCTTTCAGGACTGCACTCCCGAAATATCCTGAAGTTTTCCCAATTACCGCTGATTTGAACGATGTAGTCGGGTAAACTTTTACGTCCTTAATGCCGCAAGAAGGAGATCTGTATTTAAGAATAAAACCATCAATCTCTCCCGCAGAACCAAGAAAATCAGTGCAAAATGTCTCCATAGCCTCAGTTACATCCCTGCCACTTGCGGGTTGGACAAGCCGCTGTTCCCCATTTTCAAGAATAATCCTTAACGGGTCTCTTGGGATACCGAGCCCTATCTCCACTTCAGGGCAGACAGGCAGGAAATCAACATACTCCATGAGGTTTGCCACTATCGAACTATTTATGATATTCCCATTGTATCGACAGTGGTCAAACCCAAGGCACCTACTAACCACAACCTTTGGCCGAACAAACTCTCTCATTTAACCCCCATATAACAAAGGAGTTCCAGCATAAATTATTTTCCAAAAGAAAGCCTTATAAGACTTCTTTTTAAAAGATAAGACGTTATAAGGTAGGGATCAGTTAAAAAAGACTTCAAAAAGACTTCAAAACACTTAACACATAAAAACTAAAAGTATTGACAAAAAAGGAATTGAAAATAGGTTCACAGTACTTATTTTGGGAAAAATAAAAACCAAAAGAAAATAAGGTTTTAAAAAAAAGTATTTTTAACAAAGTAAATTTTTTGTCCGTATTTCGGAACAAATATATAAGAACAAAAATAACTATAGATAGTTAGGGGACGGTTGAGGGAAAAAGGGCTTTTAAGTGGTAAGACTCCAAACTCTTTTAAAGGGTAGTAAGACTTCGAACTCTTTTAAGGGAAAGCCTCTGAACTTGAACTCAGTTTTCGGTCCCGAAAGAAAAAGCATGAGCTTGAAAATAGGTGAAAAATATGGTAGAAGCCGAATATGAACAGATACACATGCCTCTGATCGGAGATGATGCACCGTCATTTACAGCAGTAACAACTCAGGGACAAATCAATTTCCCTGATGATTACAAAGGTAAGTGGGTTATTCTTTTCAGTCATCCTGCAGATTTCACACCCGTATGTACTACCGAATTTATGACTTTTGCCAGTATGCAGGAGGAATTTAGAGAGATGAACACTGAGCTGATAGGGCTCTCTATAGACAGCGTGTTCTCTCATATTGCGTGGCTTAAGAGGATAGAGGAAAAAATCGAGTATAAAGGAATGAAAAATGTAGAGGTAAAGTTTCCGGTAATAGCCGACCTGAAAATGGATGTTGCAAAAAAATACGGAATGATCCAGCCAAAAGCATCAACCACACAGGCTGTAAGAGCCGTATTTATCATAGATCCTGAAGCAAAGATAAGAGCAATTCTTTACTACCCGCAATCATCGGGAAGAAATATGCAGGAAATAAAAAGGCTTTTGACCGCCCTGCAGAAAAATGAAGAAGAGAAAGTAGCAACTCCAGCAAACTGGCAGCCTGGAGAGGATGTTATTGTTCCACCTCCCAGTTCGATGGAAGCCGTAAAAGAAAGAACCGGTAAGCCAGAAGAAAATATGTACTGTCTTGACTGGTTTTTGTGCTTTAAAAAAGATAGTAAGAAATAATTCAGAGAATAAAAATTTTTGTGCCTGCTCAGTCTGGGCAAATACTCAGTATGAGCAAAACATGATCAATAACCATGTTTATTAGAACTCATGAGCAAATATTTTTAAGTTTATAATTTTCAATTGCTAGTTATTGATCATGTTTTTTGTATTTCACTGGTTTATTTCACTGGTTTTTATTTGCACTGCTCAATCACATTGGAATTAATATCAATAGACCTATTTTGCAGGGGCTGAACAGTTACCAAATGAAAAAATAGAATAAGATGGAAAAGAGAAATTTATTTCTTTCCAAGTTCTTTTGAACGTTCGGTTGCCCTTATAACTGCATTCATAAACGCAGCCCTGACTCCAGCCTCTTCAAGGGCATGAACACCCTGAATGGTAGTCCCGGCAGGAGAAGTAACCATATCCTTGAGTTCTCCGGGGTGCAAGCCTGTTTCAAGCATCATTTTTGCAGCCCCAAGTACAGTCTGGGCTGAGAGAGTGAGAGCACTTTTCCTATCCATTCCTTCAAGAACAGCCCCGTCGGCCATTGCCTCAATTACAGGGAAGATAAATGCAGGCCCACTGCCTGAAAGACCTGTAACTGCATCCATTATGGACTCAGACACCTGGACTGCAGTACCAACTGCAGAAAAGATCTCAAGGGCAGTTTTCACATCTTCGGGAGTGGCATTTTTGCCTGGAGCAATGCCTGAAGCAGCTTCGGAAACTGTGGCCGCAATGTTTGGCATTACACGTATGACTCTTGTGCCAGCAGGAAGCGCATTTTCGTAAGTGGCAAGAGGCACACCGGCTGCAATTGAGATAACAAGTTTATCAGAAGTTATGTCAGCTTTAAGATTTTCGAGTACCGAACCCAGAGTCTGGGGCTTTACTGCTAGAAGAAGAATATCGGATGCCCTGGCGATCACAGTATTGTCAGTAGATATATTAATGCCAAGTTTTGCCTTCAGATCGTTTAAGAAAGGCTCGTAAACGTCGGCTGCGCCAAGGTTTTCAGGCTTTACAATTCCGGCCTTTATAACTCCCTGCATAAGTGCAGAGCCCATTTTTCCTGCTCCGATAAATCCTATCTTTCGGTTCTGATCTACCATATAATTTCTCCTATTTTCAAAATAAATGGGAATATCGAGGTAATTACCTCAAAACGTATTTTCGATTAGTATTGAGTAATTTAAAGGGACTTTATAGCCCAAATAAATTTATAAGAAATTAGTAGATTGATAAAAGCTTCCAAACTACAAGAAATTAATTTGGATTCTTCAGAAATCCCAAAAAATCCAGTTTAATTCTTTGAGTATGCTGGAAATTTAATTCAGTTCTCTATTATGCCAATATTTTCTTTTTTTATTACATTACTGTAATTATTATAGCCCAGAATACCCTCAATTTCGTCGGTGTGGGCACCTTTTATTTTTAGAAGTTCTTCAGAGGTGTAGTCTGTAATTCCTTTCGCAAAGACCCTGCCTTCACACTCTAATCTAACCACATCTCCCCTATCAAAATTTCCCTCAACTTCCACAACTCCCGCGGGAAGAAGACTGTTTTTCCCGAGAACTGCGTCTTTTGCCCCTGCATCTACACGGATAGTGCCTGAAGCCCTTGCAAGAATGATCCAGCGGGCACGGTTCTTCTGGATATGCCTTTCAGCCAGGAAAAGGGTACCTATCTCTTCCCCAGACAAAACCTTCAGAAGCACGTCCTTAATTTCGCTGTTTGCAATCAAGACATAGCAGCCTGCCATGCTACAGATCTTTGCAGCTTTTATCTTGGTCCTCATTCCTCCTACGCCCTTGAAGCTTGTAGGGTCACCCCCATAACTTTCAATTTCAGGCGTGATTTTTTCCACGAGAGAGATGAGTCTGGCATCATCGTGTATCTTTGGGTTTTTATCAAAAAGGCCGTCGATATCCGAAAGAATAATCAGGAGGTCAGCATCGATTTTGCTTGCAACCATTGCAGAAAGCTTGTCATTGTCTCCAAAGATTGCTTCAATCTCGTTTGTACAGGTACAATCGTTTTCATTTATTATGGGAACTACCCCATATTCCAGAAGGGTAGAGATACTGTTTCTTAGGTTAAGGTAGGATACCCGGTCAGAATAGAATTCATAAGTAAGAAGGATCTGAGCAACTTTTATCCCATGTTTCGAAAAAGCTTCGCTCCAGTACTGCATAAGGATGCTCTGTCCTACCGCTGCCGCTGCCTGCCTGATAGGAATTTCACGAGGTTTTGGAGAAATGCCCAGCTCATAGAGTCCTACACCTATTGCCCCCGAACTTACCACAATTACCTCTTTTCCGCGCTTTCGAAGTTCGGAGACCTGAGCTGCAATATTTTCTATAAAGGTAGGATCAATACTACAGTTTTCTTTTGTACTGTCACAGTTCTGTTTTGTAAGTGAGGAAGTACCGATTTTGATAACGATTTTATTAACATCATTGAGGAATTCATTTCTATCTGTCAATAACAAGGCCTCGTAAAATATTTTGGGAATACAGCTGAAATTAGTAACAGCTGCAATCCGGATTTCCATCGCTTGCACTCAATTTGAGCTGGTATTCCAATTCAGGTATATAAACATATCATAAGTCTTCGGCATTCTTCAACAGGGTTTCAATTTACATTCTCAAACTTAAGGTCAAGTTTTCTGTGCGTATAGGGTTTTGCATTTTCTCCTGCGTAGTCTGCAACAACCTGCCCTTTCCCAAGCAAGATATATTTGTAGATCAGAAGACCTTCCATGCCTACAGGACCACGGGAATGGATTTTGTTTGTGCTTATTCCGACCTCAGCTCCTTTCCCATAACGATAGCCGTCCGCAAAACGGGTTGAGGCATTTACCATAACACTCGAAGAATCAACAAGCGCTGTGAACGCCTTTCTTCTTGAAGCATTCTCAGTTATTATTCCATCGGTGTGATGGGAACCGAAAGTGTTTATGTGGTCGATAGCTTCCTTTATAGTATTAACGAGTTTTATCGAAAGAATGAGATCATTGTACTCAAGACTCCAGTCCTCTTCCGTAGCTCGTGAGAGAGGAGAAAGCCCTCTTTTTTCAAGCAGAGTATAACTATCCTCGTCACAGCGTAATTCAACCCCTGCACCAAGGTACATCTCTGCCATTTTCGGCAGAAAAGAATCTGCAATTTTACGGTTTATCAGAAGGGTTTCAATGGCGTTGCATACTGCAGGATACTGTACTTTCGCATCGAAGCAGACCTTCCAGGCTGTATCGAGATCCGCATATTCGTCCACATAGATATGGCAGATCCCACTGGTATGCCCCAGTACAGGGATTTTCGTATTTTTCTGAATAAACTTGACAAATTCATTTGAACCCCTGGGGATAAGGAGGTCTACATAGGCATCAAGGCTCAAAAGGTCCATTATCTCTTCTCTGGTTTCCATAAGCTGGAAAGCCCCTGCTGGCATGCCGTCTGTGGATTCTATGGCTTTTACAAGAATCTGGAAAATCGTGCGGTTTGACTCTCTGGCTTCACTCCCGCCTTTGAAGATGGTCGCGTTCCCGCTCTTAAGGCAAAGGGACATAACCTGAGGCACCACGTCAGGTCGAGATTCAAAGATGACACCTATAAGGCCAATAGGACAGCTCACCTGGTAGAGAATAAGGTCTTTGTCCAGCTCAAGAGTAGAGAGAGTGTCTCCTACAGGATCTTTGAGCTTAATTACATCTCTGATTCCTGCAATCATTCCATCAATCTTTGAGTCACTTACTTTAAGCCTGTCTACAAGAGCCTGAGTAAGCTTCCCTTTCTTTTTCAGTTCCGCCGCAGCTTCAAGATCTTTTGCATTTGCATCCAGAATAGCTGTCCTTTCCTTGTCCAGAGCCTGAGCCATGGCCTCAAGCGCAAGGTTTTTTACTTCCGTACTTACACTGGAAAGTTCAATCGATGCCTTTTTTGCCTTTATTACCTTGGATTTAATATCTTCAGCCATATAATCACCTTCTAATATAATGATTTCTGTATGCCTTAGTTTAAGGAATTGGGCAGCCAAACCTGTTATTGTATCATTTAATTTACAGAAGATTCGGCATTACTCGATAACGGATAGAAGTAAGATCTTACTAAAGATCTTACTATTGGATTATACAGGTAATGATCTTATCATTGAATTACAGATAATGATCATATCATTGAATTACAGATAATCATCTTATCATTGAATTACAGGTAATCATCTTATCATTGAAT
>NZ_LZPK01000168.1:0-11039 GCF_001729375.1 Methanosarcina sp. A14
ACATTAAAACCTGAAAATATTTATTTTAAGCTTGCGTGTAGGGTCTCTCTCAGCCTAGTAAATTCCGGCCAGTCTATCCTGGACCTTACTTATTTTTTTCAGCAGCCTTCCGTGGAGCTACTTAATGGTAAAACTTCTAAATTCTCGAAAAGAGAATTTTTGAGAACCAGTTAATAGAAAGTAATCACAGCTTCTCATAGGATAGTCTTTCTGACAGGTAAATGTTCCACTTTTATTATTTATTACTTTTATTATTTTTGTACTTGAGTTTTTCAAGTTTTGACGCGGGGCTTATTATGAAAGGGGAGTCAGAACTGAAAAAGGAACTAAATCTGCTGGAGGTTACTCTGGTAGCAATTGGCAATATTCTAGGAGCCGGAATCTACGTACTTATGGGAAAAGCTGCAGGGCTTGCAGGCAATATGGTCTGGTTTTCTTTTCTGTTTGCCGGAGCAACGGCCACACTTTCTGCCTTTAGTTATATGGAACTCGCTTCCATGTTTCCGGGGGCTGGAGCAGAATACGGGTTCGTAAGAAGAGCTTTTGGAGAACGTATTGGCCTGTTTATTGGGCTACTTGTCATATATTTTGTAGCAATAACGAGTTCTGCTGTTGCCCTCGGGTTTGGCAGGTATTTTAGCAACCTTTTCGGGAATGGATATTTGATAGGAACTTTAGGCCTGTTTATCTTTCTCAGCCTCATCATGGTTTACGGGATCAAGGAATCTGCCAGGCTTGCTATTTTCATAAGTTTTATCGAAGTGTCAGGTCTTCTAATTGTAATTTATACAGGTCTTCCTTACCTTGGAACGGTAAATTATCTCGAAGCTACAGACCTGGCAGGAATATTCCAGGCTTCAACTCTGATTTTTTTCGCATTTCTCGGTTTTGAAGATATTGTACGATTATCACAGGAAACAAAAAAAGCCGAAAAGACAACTCCAAAAGCCCTGCTTATTGCCATCTTTGTTACGGTTTTCCTGTACATATGCGTGGCAGTAACTGCCGTAAGCGTGCTTGACTTTCGGGTTCTTGGACTTTCAGGTGCTCCCCTTGCAGATGTTGTGGCTATTTCTCTGGGAAATAAGGCTTTTGTCCTCATGTCCTGGATCGCTCTTTTTTCCACTATGAATACTGTACTTGTGGTCATGCTTGGCGGGTCAAGGATTGTATATGGCATGGCAGATTCAGGGACTCTTCCTAACTTTTTTTCACGAGTGCACCCCAGTTACCGGACACCATGGGTCGCAATTTTAGGAGTTTCCTTTCTTTCAGCCCTGTTTACGCTATTCAAGGATGTTGCAATCGTAGCAAATATTTCTAATTTTATGATTTTTATTATCTTTTTTATGGTCAATCTCTCTCTGATAAAACTTCGTTATACTAACCCCGGAAGAAGTCGCCCTTTTAAGGTTCCCCTGAATATTGGCCGTTTTCCCTTGATCCCGTTTCTTGGAGCACTTTCGACTGTATTTCTTTTTTTTCAATTAAGTCTGGAAGTTATAACTTATGGTCTCGTGTTTGTAGGAATCGGGATACTGATAGTGCTGTTCAGAACCAGATAAAATCGGCCGGAACATAATAAATTTATTTTTAAACTTTATAAATCTGGCTTTTTATGAAATGGATTAAAATGAGTTGCTTCTAAATAATATGGATAAAAAAAAGGTTTATAACCTTTTAATCGCTTAATTAAACTTCTATTTTCTTTTGAATCCGTAATGTTTCTTTTTGGAATAAAAATCGTTTTTGAATATTCTGAAAATATCTAAGATTTCTCGTGTCTTCTACGCAGATAAATGGATTTTTGGTGACTTTAATGCAAAAAAAAGAGTTAATTAGATCTTTTATTAAGATATGACTATTTTTAGTAAACATCTATTGATTTCAGTGATTTTCATGTCTTGATATTCGCCGAGAATTAGTTTTATATACATAAAATCCTATTTGAATCGCTTTATTTCGTTCATTATCAAAATAATTGGTTTTAAACTGAATAATCATTACAAATAATTAAGATACTAAAAATTATTAACTAGTATGCATATAGTTTGAGCATATATCAGTTTTAATTTTAGAAGGGAGTAGCCATGAGAAAAGAGCACTATGTGTTTCCGCTGGAGGATTTCATCTCAAGAGATGATTTTAACCGAATCAAAAAGTTCTCCCGCGGTAAAGAAACTCCATTTTTAACTGTTAACCTGCAGAAGATAGAGCAAAGCTATGACGAGCTTGTAGAACACATGCCCTTTGCAAAAATTCACTATGCTGTAAAGGCTAACCCCATGGATGAGGTTGTGCTTGCCCTGAAAAGTAAAGGCTCCAATTTTGATGTAGCAACGGTTTATGAACTTGATCAGCTTCTCAGGCTTGGGGTAGAATCTGAAAGAATCAGTTACGGCAATACTATCAAAAAAGAGAAAGACATAGAGTACGCGTATGAAAAAGGAGTGAGGCTTTACGTTACTGATTCTGACAGCGATCTGAAAAAGTTAGCTAGAAAAGCCCCTGGTTCAAGAGTATTTTTCCGTGTCCTTACTGAAAGCGACGGGGCTGACTGGCCTCTCTCAAAGAAATTTGGTGCACACCCCGACCTGATATATAAGCTCATTATGAAGGCTGAAAAGTTAGGGCTTGAGCCTTATGGGCTTTCTTTTCATGTTGGTTCCCAGCAGAGGGACATTGGCCAGTGGGACAATGCCATCTCCAAATGTAAGTATCTTTTTGAGGCAGTAGCTGAAAAAGGTATACATCTGAAAATGATCAACCTTGGTGGAGGTTTTCCTGCAAAATACCAGGATCAGGCTCATGACCTGGAGACCTATGCTGGAGAAATCCGCCGCTTTTTACATGAAGACTTTGGAGAAGAGCTACCTGAAATTATTATAGAACCCGGACGTTCACTGGTTGCCAATGCCGGCATAATAGTAAGCGAAGTTGTAATGATCTCCAAAAAAGCCAGATTCAACCAGTACAAATGGGTTTATCTTGACATTGGCAAATTCGGGGGCCTTATAGAAACCCTTGATGAATGCATCAAATACCCCATTTTCTGTGATAAAAAGGGTTGTGCCGAAGAAGTAATTCTTGCAGGTCCGACCTGTGACAGTATGGATATTCTGTATGAGCATCACAAGTATACATTTCCTCACACCATGCGAGAAGGAAACCGCGTATACATCTTTACGACAGGCGCCTATACCCAGAGCTACAGTTCTGTGTGTTTTAACGGTTTCCCCCCACTTAAAACCTATCTTATTTGAAAACCTACTAAAAGACTAATTAAAATGGCTGGAGCACTAAAGGGCTTGAATGACCCAGGTCTCCACCCTTTTCTGCAACCAATATACATATCTTCCGAGTCCCCTTTTGCTTCGCTCAAAAAAGCTGAATTACGGGCAAGAAAAATATATTTTCAATAATCCTTTTCAAACAACCCTTTTGAAAAAACTGCTTGCCCGCAACCCTTTTAAAAAAAAGGCTTGACCGAAAATCCGAGAAACGTTTGAGTTTGATGACCTGGTCCAAACCCTATCGGCGTAATCAAACATTGCAACGGTTGTGGTTCTAAAGATATAGCTTCTTACAACTCCCACCGTTAAAACAGCAGGAAATCTACGGCATTTCAACCGAGGCTATACTGCCCTAGAACCACTGTTTATATTGTTATCGCTATCATCGTTTCAAGTTTTACATATGAAACTTCTTCATATAACCTTATATTTGTAGTTTCAGAGCAAAATCAAATAACTTTTGTAGTATTTCCAGCTTCCAAAGTAGAGTTTGGCAATAATATATGGCCTTGAAAGTAAAAAAATTATCAGTAAATATAAAACATTATCAATAGACGTATTCTGATAAAATTATCAGTAAATATAAAACATTATCAATAGACGTATTCTGATAAAATTATCAGTGAATATAAAACATTATCAATAGACGTATTCTGATAAAATTAACGTCCGTATCCTACAATTAATAATCGTAAGGATTAGCCTTATTGGTCCTAAAATCGTGCTATTTCTCTATAGCTGGAAAACAGGAAACAAAGAACTAAAGACAAAGAACTAAAGACAAAGAACTAAAGACACTTTTTTTGGACTCAGATTCTCTATGGTTATGCTGTCTTTGTTCAAGCCGGTTATGACTATAATTTCCCTGTGATTATAAAAGTGAATGCAAATTGAGGGTATAGAGCTCTTAATCCCTGTGTTGGATTGCGTGAAGGGATTAGAGGAGTTTCGAAAAAAGATTTTTATGGTACTTACTGCCAATTTAATGTATTGAATTTTATGTTTTGGTTGAATATTTTAAGATCATTAAAAGTTTTGCAGCCAAACAAATTCAAGAGTTGTTTGAAAATTCAGAGTATGAATAGTTTTTTGTGTCGGTTATGATATATATTCCCACGCTACTATAAGAGTATAGATTAAGAGTAATAGGGTTTCCTCTTAATCTTTGGGTTGGATCGCAGGTAGGGATTCGAGAATAGGGACTCGGCCCCCTACCGTCTACTTCTAAACTAATTTTTAGAGTGGCTTCTTATTTTGTAGAATGTCTTTATTTTTAATAAACCTTATGACCGTTCCTAAGTTTACATGTTTATTTATAATGATGTCGATAGCTTCATCAATTGCCGTGAAGATTAAATACTCTTTTCGTTTTCCTTCAGCTTTACCTCAATAATGTGGCTATAAATTTCTTTATACTTTTGGGCAGGTTATGCGTAGGTCAGATACACCAGATTCCTATACGAGAAAGCAGGGTTTTAAAGAACGAAGTATAAATTCCAAAGTCTTTAGCTTTGGATATTTCGCTGAAACCTTGTATTTAGTACTTGTAGTCTTTCTTCAGAGCAGTTTTATCTTATAAAGTAGTATGAAAAAATTCTGTAGTATGTTTTAATAAGATGATATTTACACTTTTTTATTACTTAATTAGATGATATTTACAAAAGTTCAACTAAATTAATATAAGCAAAATTTTCAATGCCGTTAAAAATTTTGTTTATATTAAAAATAAATAGTCCAAGCAAAATTAGAATCACGAATTGTTTTTTGGGTCGGTTATGCTATATATCCCCGTGTTGTTATAAAATAAGTGTAGATTAAGAGTAATAGGGTTTCCTCTTAATCTCTGGGTTGGATCGCAGGTAGGGATTCGAGAATAGGGACTCGGCCCCTACCGTCTACTTCTATGTGAGATTAAGAGTAATAGGGTTTCCTCTTAATCTCTGGGTTGGATCGCAGGTAGGGATTCGAGAATAGGGACTCAATCCCTGCCAACTAATTCTAGATCAATAAAATGCTTTTTCAATAAACATTTTTCAATAAACATTTTTCTAATAAAATGTTTTTCCAATAAACTGCTTTCAAGTTATTATTACCTTTTTAGCAAATACATTTAAAGCCAATTTATAAAATGCTCCCTTATTCTTACAATGTACTTAGATTTAATAAAGTTTATGATTGTTTTAAGATGATGCATATGCTGAATATCTGTTTTTTGAGATCAATTGGGCTTCTCGGTTGAGTTTCTTAGAAGTGTATGCTTCGCTAGAGTAACTTTTTCTGCGCAGGACAACCTGAAATAGCCCTGGAAAGAATACCATAAGACACTTGACAGTTAAAGAAAACGAAATCGTTTAAGGACTATTGACAAATCACTGGGAAGTTACGTGAAGATTACGTGAAGATTACGTGAAAAGTACTACTAAAATGCCAGTAGGTAGAGAAAAATCTTCTCCACCTGCTTTTATGCAATTTGAATGTCCTCGAAACTTGTTTTATTCTCAAATCTAAAGTCCTTAGAACTTAACATTCTCTCTTGCCCATTGTGCCCCAGCTTCAAGAACCATCTGATTAAACTCAATAACCTTGGTTTTCCCTGCGAAGTTTTCGACAAGAGCTTCCTTGAAGACGTCTTCATTCAGACCAGTTGCATTAAGACCCATAAGGACTCCAAGCATGAAGGAATTGGCAGCTTTCTCAGAACCCGCCTCCTTGGCTTTTTCGGTTGCAGGAACTGCAACAGCCTTTACATGTGCAGGTGTTTCAACTTCGCCAATGGACGAATCGTAGAGAATAAAGCCTCCTTCCCGTACTACCCCTTCAAACTTTTCAAGGGAAGGACGATTCATAGCTATCAGGATGTCAGGAGTGTAGACAGTAGGAGAGCCTATAGGCTGGCCTGAAATCACGACCGAGCAATTAGAGGTCCCACCCCTCTGTTCAGGGCCATAAGACGGGAACCAAGAAGCATTGAGGTTTGCCTTAACTCCGGCCTGCGCAAGGATTAGTCCCATGCTGAGGACACCCTGCCCTCCAAAACCAGCAATCTTGGTCTGGATCGGAGCAAAATCCTTTCTGGCAGGTTTTTCTTCGGCACCCGCTTCAATTCCGTAAAGCCTCTCAAGAGCTTCGGTTGTAAAGTCACTGACTCCACGGTGCAGAGGTTCGACTTCTTTGGATTTATCCCTGAAATTCTGGACTGGAAACTCCTTTTCCATCTCCTCATTTATGAAATTGATAGCCTGCTCCGCATTCATCTTGAGGTTAGTCGGGCAGGCGGCAAGGACTTCAACAAAAGCATATCCTTTTCCATCGCGCTGGATTTCAAGCGCCTTATGCACAGCTTTTCTGGCTTTCCTGATATGGGAGATATCCGAAACTGAAACCCTTTCAATAAAAACTGGAGCTTTAAGGTTGTTAAGCAATTCGCAGATATGGAGAGGATAACCTGCAAAACGAGGGTCTCGGCCTTCCGGGCATGTTGTAGTCTTTTCGCCCACAAGGGTTGTAGGCGCCATCTGTCCACCTGTCATCCCGTAAACTGTATTGTTTACGAAAAAGACTGCAAGTTTTTCACCCCTGTTAGCGGCCTGGAGAGTCTCGTTCAGACCAATGGATGCAAGGTCTCCATCTCCCTGATAGGAAATAACCACAGCATTTTCTTCAGCCCTGGAAACTCCTGTCCCAACAGCAGGCGCACGACCGTGAGCGACCTGGATGTTACCTGTATCAAAATAATAGTAAGCAAAGACAGCACAGCCCACAGGACTGATCATAACAGTTCTGTCCTGAATCCCAAGATCGTCAATTGCTTCGGCAATAAGCTTATGCAGAACCCCATGTCCGCAGCCGGGGCAGTAGTGAGTGGCTGTCGAGGCTACTGGTCCTTTACGAGGATAGTCCGCATACAGAGCTTTTGGCCTTCCTATTACTTTTTCTCCATTTATAATTTCCACTGCCATTTTCATGCCTCCCTTGCCATTTTCCTGATTTTATCCATAATCTGGTCAAGGGTCATCAAGTTTCCTCCCATACGATTTACAAGCTCTACAGGCTGTGAACAGTTAATTGCAAGCCTGACATCATATATCATCTGCCCATTGCTCATTTCCACAGAAATAAAGGAACAGCCCTTATCTGCCAGAGCTTTCAACTGCGCCTCAGGGAACGGGAAAAGAGTCTTAGGCCTGAAAAGCCCGACCTTAATGCCTTCCTGCCTTGCAAGATCCACAGCTGACCTGCAAATCCGACTGCTAATTCCATAAGAAACAAGGACAATTGAAGCATCATCGGTAAGGTACTCTTCGTAATCGATTTCATTCTGCCTTATGAGCTCATACTTTACCTGCAGTTTTTCATTGAACTTTCCAAGCTCATTGAAGTCCAGAAAGATAGAGGTTATCAGGTTAGGTCTGGTTTCAACTGTACCGTTGACCGCCCAGGTTGTATCAATCTCAGGAACAATAGCTTGCTTCGGGAATTCAAGTGACTCAATCATCTGCCCGAGCACCCCGTCTGCAAGCACCACAACTGGGTTTCTGTACTTAAAGGCAAGCTCAAAAGCTTTCATGGTAAAGTCGCACATTTCCTGCACTGAGTTCGGGGCAAGCACGATATTTTTGTAGTTTCCGTGACCTCCACCTTTTACTACCTGGTTATAATCCCCCTGCTCCGGCCCTATATTTCCAAGGCCTGGCCCTGCCCGCATAATGTCTACAATCACACAGGGAAGTTCAGAGCCAGCAAGGTAGGAAATTCCTTCCTGCATCAAGCTAATTCCAGGGCCTGAAGATGATGTCATGACCCTGTGGCCTGCCGATGCTCCTCCATAGACCATATTGATCGCAGCCTCTTCGGATTCGGCCTGGACGAATTTCCTGCCTATTTTTGGCAAATATTTGGACGCGTCATGCAGGATCTCACTTGCCGGAGTTATCGGATACCCAAAGAAACAGTCACATCCGGCATATAGTGCACCTACAATTACTGCAGAGTTGCCTTTTACTAGTTGTGTTGCCATAGTTTTCCTCCTTTCCTACCTTACCTGTCTTCCTCTTCTTTAAGGGGTATATGAATCTCGATTGCAAGCGGTTCAGGGCAGGTATAATAGCAGCTTGCACAGCCTGAGCAGCCCTCCCCTTTGTATTCCACATAATGATATCCCCGGGCATTCAGGTTTTCACTCATGGAAAGTACGCCTTTGGGGCAGGCTAGAAGGCAGCGTCCGCAGGCCTTACACTCCAGAGTATTAATTACAGGGTATGGTTCTTTTTTATCATCCTTTGACATATGAAATCCTCTTTTTGTTCACTTTTCAGTTCTCTCTGGACTCTTCTCAGGTTTCAGGCCCATTCCTGGATTTGGGGAATCCGGGATTTTTGATTCATCTTCCCGGAATTATCCAGTCCCTGTTTAATTCAACCGGTTTTTTGACAGAAAGAAGAGCCTTAAATTTTCATATTTTTCTTACGTTGTAAATTGTATAATTTAGTAGACAGTATGTAAGCAGAAAATTAAGATAAAACTATAAAGTGGATTCAGAACCAAATCTTTATAGAGCAAACTTTCCAGAAAGTTTAAGGTACTTATTTCTTTCCTTTTTTCTTTTTTGTTTTGACCCGAAACTTATAGGATTCCGGATCAAAACAGGCTTTGTTTACTATATCAGATTTTGTCTATGTTATCAGGTTTTGCCTACTTTATCAGATTTTGTCTACGTTATCAGGTTTTATTTGCTTTTCTATTATTTGCATTTTCTAGTCTGAGCCGATTTTTCAAATAATATCTTTATTTTAGTTCATTTTGATCTTTATCCCGGATCTCGACCCTGCGAATTTTTCCGCTAATGGTCTTTGGAAGCTCATCCACAAATTCTATTATGCGTGGATACTTGTAAGGAGCAGTGACACTTTTTACGTGATTCTGAAGATCTTTTTTAAGCTCTTCTCCAGGCGTGTATCCTTTTGTGAGCACAATAGTTGCCTTGATAACCTGGCCTCTTATAGGGTCAGGAGCACCTGTAATTGCGCATTCGAGTACTGCAGGGTGCTGGATAAGAGCGCTTTCCACTTCAAAAGGCCCGACTTTATATCCCGATGTTTTTATAATATCGTCAGCTCTTCCAACAAACCACAGGTAGCCGTCTTCGTCTTTCCAGGCCATATCTCCTGTATGATAATAGCCATCGTGCCATGCTTTCTTAGTTTTTTCAGGATCTTTTCCATAGTGGACAAAGAGTCCAACAGGCTTGCCTTCCTTTGTGTTGATTACGATTTCTCCTTCTTCCCCTACCTCACAAAGTCTGCCGTCTTTGTCCATCAATTCAATCTTAAAGCCCGGAGACGGCTTCCCGATAGATCCGGGTTTCGGTTCCATCCAGGGATACGTTGCGATAGTTACAACGGTTTCAGTCTGTCCGAAACCTTCCATAAGCTTTATTCCTGTAAATTCGAGGAACCTGTTGTATACTTCAGGATTAAGAGGTTCGCCTGCAACGACTGCATATTTCACGGTACTGAAATTGTACTTTGAGAGATCTTCCTTGATCAGGAATCGGTAGATGGTTGGCGGGGCGCAGAAGGTTGTAACCCCGTATTTCGTGGCTTTTTCAAGCATATTTTTGGCTTCAAACCGATCATAATCGTAGACAAAGACCGCACAACCGGCTATCCACTGCCCATAGAGTTTCCCCCATACACATTTTCCCCAGCCGCTGTCTGCTACCGTATAATGCAGCCCGTCATCTTCCACGTTCTGCCAGTACTTTGCAGTGAGGATATGCCCAAGAGGATAAGTAAAGTCATGTTCCACCATTTTTGGGAAGCTCGCTGTTCCTGAAGAGAAATAAGCAAGAGAAATATCGCTATTTTTTGTAGCATCCTCGCCAGAAGGCCGTTCAAAATCGGGGGAGGCTTCTTTGAGTTCTTTCCTGAAATCAATCCAACCTTCCCGGACATTATCTCCAACTACTACTTTCTTGAGTGGGATATTTCCGCATTCGGAGTGTGCTTCGTCTATCTGTTCTGGAACTCCGTTTTCCGAGATGCAGACAATCATCTTCAGTCCTGCTTTTTTAATCCGGTATACAATATCTCGTGTCTTGAGCATATGGGTTGCGGGTACAGCAATGGCTCCCAATTTATGCAGTGCAATGATACAGTACCAGAACTCGTACCGGCTCTTTAAGGTGAGCATTACATAGTCGCCTTTACCTATCCCATGCTTTGCAAAGAAATTTGCAGTTTTGTCAGTGTAGTACTTCAGGTCTTTGAAAGTAAAGATTCTCTCTTCCCCATGATCGTCACACCAGATCATTGCGATCTTCTCAGGGAAATCTCTTGCATAGACATCGACTACATCATAGGCAAAGTTGAAGTTTTCAGGAACAAGGATTTTGAAATTTTTTTCAAAGTCCTCATAAGATTCAAAGTCGGTTTTAGAAACAAACTGGTTGAGCAAAGAAGTCATTATAGACACCCGTTTTCTCAATTTATTTAGGTAGTTTTTATATTTTGAAGGCTACATGCCCTCATTTGAATTTCAAGGTTTTAGCCCGGATATCGGATTTCTTATTGGATTTGAAACCAAGCAATATTAACTCAAATCACGTAATTCAAACTACATCAACTCGAATCAAATAAACTTAAACTGCATCTAACCAAATTACATTAAGTAAATTGTATCAATTCAAACTACATCAATTCGAATCAAATAAACTTAAACTGCATCTAACCAAATTAAATTAAGTAA
>NZ_LZPK01000169.1:0-6799 GCF_001729375.1 Methanosarcina sp. A14
GGATTTAAAAATTGAATTGGTTTAGAATGAGTTCTTTTTAAAATATACAACTTTAAAAGAGTAGTATCAGAATTTAATGTTTTATTTGCGGGTGTAAATAAAATAAAAGTTTTAAAACCTTTGTTTTAATAATTACCTAATTTTAATCCTTATTATCTTAACTATTCCTGAGATTACTTCTATTTTTTAAATTAAACCTTTTAAAACTTTTATTTTTATAATTAACTCACTTTTATATTTTTCTATTTATAAGTATGCTTATATTTTAACTGAATTATATTGGGATTGTCAAGCTGCAATAGTCAGCGAGATAATTTAGATGCTAAATTAAGGCTACAAGGACAGCAAATATTTTGGGGTAGGTAAATGATGAAAATGAGAAAAATACTGGGTATTTTGCTGGCACTCTGTTTTGTGCTGTCAGTGACAGCTGCAGCAGTAAGTGCGGCTCCTAATAATGTTAAGAACAAGTACGATGGTAAGCAAAAGTACGATGCTAAGAACAAGTACGACGGTAAAAACAAGTACGATGGTAAGAACAAGTATGGCAATCATTATGGCAAGAATAAATGCTTTATAAAAGGTCACTGGGGATATAAAAAAGTAAAGCACAACAAGGATAATAAACACAAATCTTTCTGGTATACTTTTGATAAATACTGGATTCCTGGCTACTGGTGCTGGAAGTAAAACGTATATTTATGGTGAGAGTTGAATATAAATAAAAAAAATCCTAACTGGCTGATGTTTTAATGTTTACATTAGCCAGTTGTGCTGTTTTTTCCAATTCTGAGTGATGCATATAATATTATCTGGAATCTCAATTCAAAAGCTCTAAACCCACCTGTAATTGGAAACTATAAAGAGAATTTATGGAGTCTATCCCAAAAGCCACTTTACTCTTAATCATTGGGAATTCTCAGAATTATTTTCATGATCATAAGATTGATTGATTATTCAAAATACACGGTCTAAGAAGCAAATTTCAAGTTTTGGGATGAACTCAGGGTTTGGAGAATTTTTAACCAGAGGATTGAAATCAATCAGAAAATTTATTTAGCATGAAAGTACATGAAGATCTCTTCCTCACGTGCTCTCTTCACCCTTTTTTTCCGTTATTGCAAATATTTCACTAATTATTTTTATTCGTTTATCAACTGAGAATATCTCGGTCTCGACAATCTTCCTCTTTTGAATTTTTCCTTTTTTATATCCAGTTTCATCTTCGTACATCATATCCAATTTCATCTTCGTACATCATATCCAATTTCATCTTCGTACATCATATTCTATTTCATCTTCGTACATCTTATCATTAAAGGTCACATTTGAGCCTTCGGTGGCAATTCACCGATTAGTTTTTTGACGGCTTCAAAGATCAAAAGAAAAGACAACCTTACTGTTCTAAGATAATGATGAAACACATAAACAAAAAAGGTAAGTCAAAAGTACTTTCATTGATTTGAGCGTGTTATTCAAAGGATACCATGTGCTTTTTTTGGCAATCCGCAGGAAACTTGATGGTATTATCTCCGGCTGAATTGGCCGATGTTTCTAGCATAAATTTTTCTTGCTCGGCGCGGCTAGAGCTCATTGGATTTGAGCAGATTAAAAAAATGGAAATTTCAGCGGCAGTGGAAAGATAAAATATAAAATCAATAACCTAATGATGGGTGGTCAACGTCTGTAAAGATAGCTATGATCTTGAATCCTCTTAAAAGGGCAAATCCTGAAAAGAAAAAACAGTTAAGGTTTAACTACGGGTTATTATGGCTAAAATGTCCATATTAGACCATATAACATGTTAGTCCATTAACGCTACCACATAAAAATGAAAGTATATTTAAAAGTTTTTTAAATGAGGTGCGGAAAATTGCCTGTTTGCAAGCTCCAGCTGCACGTCAATCAATAAACTCTTCTAACGAATCAATAAAGGACTCTAAATTTCTTCTTACCTCATATAAATCATGCTTTCCTTCCATGCGCCACACCTCATGGTCTTCAAAATCGTACAATATCGATAGTGGTAACATGCTTTTTTTGTATTTACCCATTGTTTCCGGATGATTTTCTACATTTACAACTTCGGCAAACAGGGCGTTATTAAATTTTGGTTCTGTCAGCAGGACCTCGTGCATGAAAGATATTAAATCCTGGCTGTCCTTGTCGCTAGCGGATTTTATATTAATACGGTAAACCAGTTTGTTGCCATAGTACGAAAACAACAAACGTTGCAAAACAGTATTTATTGTCTCATCAGGGTGGATTTTTGCTTCATTGAGTCTGTCATGAAGCCCTTGCGTGATTCTCACATTTTCCGTAGTATGCGAGAGCTCCGGGAAATTTCGTTTCCTGCCGTTAATAACAAACCAGTAGCTACCGTTTTCATGTATAAGCTGGCAGGTATCATCGTATCGAGCTAATAGTTTTCTAATTATCGTGCTCCTTGACTCCCAGGCACTGTCACTATTTCTGTCTCTGCAAAAATCGAGCGCTTCGTATAGCTCGGCACTAATTTTAATGGTCGTTGTTTCCACGGATGCACCTCAATCTGGAGCATACTTCGGGCTAAGATATATATAATGTTCGCCATGGCACTCAAGGTAACTCCAGTAAGTAGTGCTCAAGTAAACACCAACGGGGTGACCCAGCACGATTTTGATTGATCTTCAATTGATCTTCAATTGATTTTCAATTGATCCGCAGATGTTTCGTGCTATTTGCTGATCTTTGATGAGAACATCAGAATAAAAACTGTTTTATCATTTTTGTTTGCAGGTCTGGCCAAACGAGCCTTGTCAAACAACGAACTGTGCAGGAATGAGAAAAGACACTTTTCAGGTATCCAGAGTAAGCTTAATTGAGCCGAGCTTTCTCTATTTACTAAAAATAAGGATAAAGATAAAATTATTTACTATCTTCTTGTTTTTTTGTCAAAAATTGCTTTAATAATACCACGTGATTCTATCTGAGTTCCGAATTTTTCATCACGTGAGGTAGACTGCTTCGAAGTAAACTGTTGTCCACGTGTTATTTTTTCAGTACTCATTTTTCTCCCACATTTTATCTCGTTTTCTATCCTATTAATATCTTTTTGTATATTAGTTAAATTCAATATCAGTTACCTTAAAAAATCTCATTGAAATAAGTTCAATTTAAATGGTTTAATTTATGTTAAAATATTAGTAATCATATTAGCATAATGTAAATATATTGTAAATAACTCATTGGAGTGTTTTAGATACACATACCAAACTGTAAACATAAACAATGCTAAACAACTAAAAACGAACGCGTATACAGAAGCAGACAAACAAAAATTTTTGATTATATTTGATGTGTTATTGGCATAAATTTCTTCACGTAGCTCTTGATATGTCTCTTTAAGAAATGGTTTGTTTCTAGACACATACTCATATAGTATATAATCAGTATCCAATACTCTCATTCTTTTATTCCCAATAAACAAGGCCTTTAAAGAGAAAATAAAAGCAAAAATGAGTGAAAAAATGCAAAGAATATAGATTTTCAAAATAGAGTAATTACCTGAGAAATCTGTAAAGTGCTCTAGTCCAAAACTTACACTAAATACCATTAACACGCCGATAAATCCAATAATACATATGGCTTTATTCTCTATGTTAGTCGTCCTTTGCCATTCAACTAAATATCTGTCATTTAATACCTGATATACGGTTTCGTCATAATTTATGTTAAGATCAGTTGGATTGTCAGTTGTCTGATTATCGGTTGGGTTGATATCTTCATCCATAAGTGTTCACATTGATAAAGCAACTGGATATTAAATATATGAATTTAAAAATAAATAGTTGTATGGAGTTTAGATATTTATGTTGTTCTATTTTAAAATCCTAAATTTGATGAACTGAAACCTTTTGTTATATATTTAACAGATTTCTCAACAAATAATTTTATTTCAAAACAGTGTAATGTTAACAAAAATGCAGCTTCATTATCTTGCAAGAAAAAGCCCTTGACTAAAAGAAAAAGAAAAATATGATATTTTTCTTGCAAAGCCCAAATACTTAAAAAATTAGAAATATTGAATTTTAGTTTTTTATTACAACAGGAGCGCAGAGGGTCACGAATACCCCATTCTTTACAGGCTGCCCGACAATTACTTTCGGTAATAAAAGAATTTCTCTTTTTTGATTTAAAGGTCTTATTTGCTTTCTTTTTAGCACTTTCTTATTACTAACAATAATTGTCGGACAGCCTGTTTAGGGTGGGGTGACCGCACGCAATTTGATTTTACTTTGGTGGATCATATTATATTATAAAATTTATTAAGTGGATCGATATATACAGCTATGGCAAAATATATTAAAGTCAGTCTAATCTTATAGAAAAGCAACAAATTTCAAAAAATTAATATATAGTTTTAGTCTAACACGTAGTTTACTATGGAAGAGATTCATGATTTATTTGATATAGCTGAGAAAAATTCAACTAACTTAAAAAATATAATAAACAATTTAGACGGAATATATAAACAAAACTATACAATAATAAGTGATTTAGTTAAAGATAAATGGGCTATTTCAATAAACATGGATATAGACAAATTTAATAATTTTTTGATAGAGGGCAAATATAAAAATAGATATGAAAAATTAAAAGATGATCTAGAACGTTTACCCAATGGTGTTGGGGAGAATATTTCTACTAAGGAAGTATTAAGGCGCGAATTAAAAAAACACTATTCAAAAAGAATAATATTTGATAGTAGTTTCAAAGACGGTAAAAAATTCAAATACGGAGCTCTAAACATTGGTGGTCCTGGTATACATAAATACGGAGACATTTGCTTGGTGATCGCAAAATCTTTTGTGAATAATGATGCCAGTGTTGCATTTATAAAAGGTGATAGCCTAAGTTATGTTAATGAATCTAAAGTAGACGTAGAGAAACTAACTACTGATAGTTCGAATAAGAACTTAGTACATATCTTAGCGGCTATTAAACATTGCACGTGCACCTGTGAAATAGATCCAATCATGCTACCCTCTATTGTCTGCTGTGAACATTCATATATTGAAGCAATAACAAAAAATGATATAGAACCACAACATATACATAAAGTAAGGATTCGCAAAACTAAAGTAGAAGAATACTATGGATATCTGTATGAAAAATATGCTAATGGCTTATCTGATATAGAAAAACTGCGTGATCTACAAGAATTTTTGCGTATGAATGATCTTATAAAAGATAAAGGAATCGAGTTAGAAGTGGTTGGTTAATGACTTTGAGAATGATTGCCACATTGCCATATGAAAGGAAAGCTTTTATCATAGATAGAGATAAAACATTTTTTCTAGCTCCCCCTTATAATAATGAATATTTAGAAGAAGTTCCACTAAAGGAAGTAGAGAAAGCTATATCTTTTTATGGATTTGAGCCATGTGAACTCGGATTCAATGAACTGAATGAAGTAGTAGAGTATCTCAAAAATAGGTATTTGGAATTATTTGATAAACGAGGTATAGAATTACCTACCTCTGCTCAGTTGAGAGAACTTATTAAATACGCTCCTGACTATATATTGGAAGATTATTTGAAAAAATCAGATGAGATATTAATTCCTGAAGGCAAAACAGATGCTGCTAAAAACATTGCTTCAGACATAATTAAACAAGAAGATCAAAGAAATCCCAGAATAATTGGAAAAGCTAAAGAAGTCTTGAGAAGATGTGAAGGGTTGATGAGGAAGGACATGATAATAACTGTCCAAAAAATCAGTCCAATACAATATAGCTTACCAAGTTTTGAATACTCATCCAAAATTAGAATAATTCCAAAATTTTTAGGATTAGAACCACAGATTATTGAGAATATTCCGGTTATTAAAGTCGAGCAGATTAGTTCACGCGAATTTGATGCAAAACCCGGTTGGTGTCCATTTTGCTATTTAATATAAAAAAAGTATCAATAAAAAGATTAGATGCATGTAAAGAGAGTGAGGTCGACGTATCGAAAAATTACGAAATAAAAATTAATATTAGCATAACACTAATCGATTATAAAGAAAGTTTGAATAATGAGATTGTGTTTAAATCCAATTTCAGTATGGATATTATTAATATTGGCCATATTGGTGCATCTGTAGATACAGTTGTAGAGACAGACAATAAAGAAAAATTATTATCTGAATGGGATAGTGACTCTTCTACCACTAAGTTGCCAGCCAATGAAAGGGTTATTCTCGATAATGCAATATATTTCTATATAATGCCATTGTTTATAAATATATCAGAAAAGATGCAAATGCCAATACCCCTATCACCTCTGAAAATTAAGACTTAAAAATGCTTTACATGTAAGAACTCTGGCTCAATCCCATTCTCATACATCTCATGAGTTACCACAGTCAAATTCTAAGCCTGCTTTTGGCAGGTCGACGTAAAAATTCATTTAATTTTTCTACTGCTATCGATTTATTTTATACATCGAGTGTGTAATATGAATTTAAACGGAACGTTGCCTATTATCCAATTGTAGAAATGATTTGAATTTTAAGACAGCCTCTTAGATAACAATTACCTGAGCAGTCTGATTCTTAGATTTCAAAGTCTCCCCAAACTTCCTTTTAATAGCAGCATTTGTAGACTCAATCTAGTGTCGAGTCAATCATCAAGCCCATATTCGGCAGGTCAACATAAAAATCCATTTAATTTTTCTATTGATATCGTTTTTTTTAAACTTTTAAAATTTCATTTAAACTATAAACTAATAAATGTTAACCATAATATAATTAATATATGAGCTGATCCCAAAA
>NZ_LZPK01000170.1:0-7237 GCF_001729375.1 Methanosarcina sp. A14
TTTATAAACATGATTTTTCCTTTTCTTTCGGCTGGTTTGCTTTTTCTGCAAATGACAATACAGGCTTCCATTGGAGAATTGTAGAATAAATTTGGTCCCAGGCCTATCACGCAATCCACATAATCGTCCTCAATCAATTTTGCCCTCATACTCTGTTCAGAATCCCTGAATAGAACTCCATGAGGCCAGAGAATTGCACATCTGCCAGTATCTTCTTTCATTGAACATATAATATGCTGGAAAAAAGCGTAATCGGCACAGCTCTGAGGAGGAGTTCCGTATATATTTCTGCCCCAGGGGTCTTTTGTCCAGCCGCTATGGTTCCATTTTTTGATTGAATAAGGAGGATTTGCAATTACAATGTCGAATTGCTGAACCCTATCGTTTTTGATGAAGGCTGGGTCTTCAAGAGTGTCACCTCTTATGATCTGGAAATCGCCGACATCGTGGATGAACATATTCATGCGAGCAATAGCTGAAGTTATAAGGTTAATTTCCTGGCCGTAGAGTTTGATATTGCGGTATTCTTCACCTCTTTCTTTCACCAGAAGGAGGGAGTTCAGAAGCATTCCGCCAGAGCCGCAGGTCGGGTCGTAAATAGATTCTCCTGATTTAGGGTCCATAATTAAAGCCATCAGACGGACAACTGTTCTGTTGGTATAAAATTCGGCTGCGGTGTGGCCACTATCATCCGCGAATTTTTTAATAAGATACTCATAGGCATTCCCAAACTGGTCCTGAGGAACGTTTTTTATAGTGAGACTCAGGCTTGAAAAGTGTTCTAGCAGATCTATGAGGGTTTTATCGCTCAAACGGTCTTTATTTGTCCAGTTTCCGTCCCCGAAGATGCCCTCAAGTTTGTCAGGGTTGGCTTTTTCGATTTCACGCATTGCATCTCGGATCGCTTTTCCTACATCAGTGGTGATTTCCCTTACATCTTTCCAGTGTGAGCCGTCTGGAACTATGAAACGGTGATTTTCTGCAAACTGGGCGTATTCAAGGTCTCCGTCAGATTCCCTGAGAGCTTCTTCGAATTCTTCCTCGTATACATCGGAAATTCGTTTGAAAAACATCAGGGGAAAAATGATATTTTTGTATTCTCCAGGGTCAACGCCTCCCCTGAGAAGAGTAGCTGCACCCCACAGGTACTGCTCAAGTTCCTGCTGGCTTACGTGAGAATTATCTGAGTTCATAGAACATTCACTTCTTTAAGTAACCGCTTCATTTTTTCTTCGGACTCCAGAAAAGCTTTGTAATCCTTTTTTAGCTGTTCAAGGGTGACTTTCAGGTCAATCTTTTCTACTTCATGGATTTTTTTGACATAGAGTGGAATATTAAGGTTGAATTCGTTTTTCTGAATTTCTGAAAGCTCAACTACCTGAGATATATTTTCAATATCTCCATAATTCTCATACCACTTAAGTACGGTTTCCGCATTCTCTGGCAGGAAAATGTTCTGGCTTCTGCCTTTCTGGTACTGTTCAGATGCATCGATGAAAAGTACCCTGTTCTTTCTTTCATTGGTTTTCTTTGAGCGGAAAACGAGAATACAGGCACTAATTCCGGTTCCGTAAAACAGGTTTGGACCAAGCCCGATAACAGCCTCCAGCAGGTCCATTTCAATCAGTGCTTTTCTGATTTTTCCTTCGGCTCCCTGCCTGAAGAGAGCCCCATGAGGCAGCACAATTGCCATTCTTCCGGTTTCAGGATCCATTGAAGCAATCATGTGCTGGACCCAGGCATAGTCTCCGTTACTTTTGGGTGGAGTGCCTACAATATTTCTGCCGTATGGATCTTGCGACCAGTTTTCATACCCCCACTTTTTCAGTGAAAATGGAGGATTTGCAATTACGATATCAAATTGAGCAAGCCTATCACCCTCAAGAAAAGCAGGCTCTCTTAATGTATCGCCTCGAATTATCTGGAAGCTCTGTACTGCATGGATAAATAAATTGATTCTTGAAATTGAAGAGGTTGTCAGGTTTTTTTCCTGGCCGTACAGTTTTAGTGTTCTTGCATCTCCTCCATTACTTTTAACATAATGATAGGACTCGAGAAGCATACCGCCTGAACCGCATGCAGGATCGTAAATTGTTTCTCCCTCCTGGGGTTTCAGAATACTGCCCATTAAATGGACTATCGGCCTTGGTGTATAGAACTCGCCTGCTTTTCTGTTCGTAAGGTCTGCAAATTTTTTAATAAGGTATTCATAAGCTTGGCCAAGCATGTCAGGTTCTACATTGGATTTTGAAAGTACGAGAGAGTTAAAGTGTTGGATAAGGTTAATCAAGAGCTCATCGGATAATCTGTCTTTGTTTGTCCAGTTCACATCTCCAAATATGCCGTAAAGCTGATCAGGATTTGATTTTTCGATTTCTCTGAAGGCGTATTGAAGAGCTTGACCAACATTCTGGGTTGTTTCCAGGATATCTTTCCAGTGAGCTTTTTCAGGGATGTTGAAGTCGTGAAATTCGCTTAATCCAGCGTATTCTTCGTCACCTTCTGATTCTTCAAGAGCTTCTTTATATTCTTCATCATAAACATCAGAGATTCTTTTGAAAAAAAGTACGGGAAATATATATGATTTAAAATCAGAAGCATCGACAGGGCCTCGCAATATATTGGCGGCACCCCAGAGTGACTGCTCTAATTCTGAAAGGGTCATTTTGTTCATTTTTCTAATTCTCCGCATTTCAAACGTCAGTAAGTAAAGTGAAGACAATTATATGTGTTTCAAAGTTAAGCGCTAAAATGATTTAAAAAAGTGCCGATTATATAAAACAAAAGTAGAGTTCTAACATTTTCTTAAACGGAGCATTCTAGACTTAATCCCAACTTAGACCCTATCCAAAAAGTATTGTGACCTGCTATAACTTTTACAGTAAGCGTATATACTATTCGACAGGAGACAATCTTTAATACCTTTTTTATTTTCTTACGGATCACGTACAGTACTAAACTCAACTCTAAATATTTTTTCAAATGTTTGGTAATAATACTATTATACCCCGCAGGCAAAATAAACACTTTATGAAACTCACTGTCCTTGTTGATAACAACACCCTTATTGACAGGTATTTCTTTGCCGAGCCCGGTTTGTCTTTTCTGCTGGAGGATTCCGGCATACGAGTTCTTTTTGATACCGGGTATTCGGATATCTTCCTCACAAATGCCCGGAAAATGGGGCTTTCACTTCTGGACCTTGACTATCTGGTACTCTCCCACGGACACCTGGACCACACCTGGGGACTCGAACCTCTGATACGTTTATTCACGGAAGCAGGGATAGAAAAGCTTCCCAGCAGATCTCCGGTTCTCGTTGCCCATCCCCTGGTCTTCGAAAGCAAAAAAACTGAAGAGATAGGGGAAATCGGAAGTTTGTTCACTCCCAAAAAGCTTTCAGAACACTTCAGGCTACAGCTCTCAAGTACTCCCCTCTGGCTGAGTGAGAAGCTCGTTTTCCTTGGGGAAATCCCCAGGAACTTCACTTTTGAGGTAGAGGCAGCTGTCGGATATGTGCAGGACAGCGAGGGGAACAAAATTCCCGACCTTATTCCGGATGACACGGCACTCGTATACAGGGCAGAAGCAGGGCTCGTAATTATCACGGGCTGTTCCCACTCCGGGATCTGCAATATTACCAAATATGCAAAAGAAGTATGTGGAGACAGCAGGGTCCTTGATATAATAGGTGGCTTTCATCTTCTGGAACCCTCAGAAGAACGGATGCATGGGACTATTGAATACCTTAAAAAACTTGACCCTGGCTGCGTGCATGCCTGCCACTGTACGGACTTAAACTCAAAAATCGAACTTTCAAAGGTTTGCAGGCTTAAAGAAGTTGGAGTTGGCCTGCAAATTGAATATTTTTAACGATTTATTTAATTCTCGTTTTTTTCTCTTTTTTACTTTGTCTTTTTTCTTTTTATTTTGCTTTCAATCAACTTTTCGGATAGGGGTAAAAATAAAAAGTAAACGCAATATCATGCAACTATTTCTTCAAAACTCAACTCGTTGGCAACTAAAGGATGCAGGAGAAGTTTGAACTCATGGAACTTTTTCATAACTATGTTGATTTTTCTTGAAATTTCTGGAGTGTAGTATGCTTCTCCGCAGAGCAGAGAATCTTTTACTGCATTTCTTGAAAACCATCGGGAAGAACATTTGTTCAGCTATTTTTTAACTCGTTAACTAGCATTTCAATTCTGCTCTCAAGCACTGGAATATCACTTACTATGGTATCCCAGACAAGGTTATAATCAACATTAAAATAAGCGTGTATTATTCGATCTCTCATACCTGATATATTTCTCCAATCTATATCAGGAGCTAAAGCCTTTATATCTGCAGGAATAGCTTTTGCAGCTTCACCTATTATTTCTAACTGGCGGACAACTGCACTTTTTGTTTTCTCATCATTCAGAAAAGTTTCTCTGTCCATTCCCTCAGTGAAATCTTGTATAGCTACAGCGGCGGACATTATCTCGGAAAGATAGAGAAGAGGGGATCTCATACCGGTACCAGCTCTTTTAACACGTCATCTTTCATCATCGGGTGGAGAGCCCTTTCTGAAACAACATCAACTGGAACTCCAAATAAGTCCTCAAGATAATATCCAAGTCCCACAAGGTGTAAGAGGGTAGCTCCTTCTCCAAACCTCACAAGGACGTCAATATCACTTTCTTTTTTTTCTTCGCCACGTGCGTATGAGCCGAAAACGCCCAGGACTTCAGCTTTGAACTTTTCTTTTATTTCGTCCTTTCTTTCTAAGATAAGGAGCCGGATCTGGTTAACATCCATATATGTTCCTCTGTATCCCGCAATATTTGTTTCTACCCACTTTTACGTTAATCTACGTTTGAGTGATCTCCCAGCTTATAAAGTACTGTCCTTTGTATAATATATAACCTGCTGCATTGCAAATTTGCAATTCTTTTTTTCACATCCATTTTTTCGGAAAGGCCGGTCACTGCGTGACCGTGAACCTGTCCGGGATTCTATTTCTTTCTGTTTCTCCTCCGTCGCTAGATTTAAGTTTTAGTTGCATAGTTGTTGAAACAGATCTTTTAAAATAGTGTGTAACCAATAGCTCTGACATCAATAGCTGACATCAATAGCTGACATCAATAGCTGACATCAATAGCTGACATCAATAGCTGACATCAATAGTTGATATAAATAGCTGACAATGATAGCTTAATAAGTAATTATATATAATTATTAATATTTCTCTATGATAATATAATTTTTATGAATTAAATTAATTTATATGAAACAGATATTTTTTAAACATTTAATACTTAAATGGCTGGTCGGATTTTTATTAGACAGCATGGGTGATCAGGTTATAAATATCTATATCTAATTCTATATCTGAATTATATGTAATTCTATCAAACTATAATTTTAATGTACAAAAACTCAGTGTTCCCATCCAGTTTATAGATAAAAAGCATCAGAATACTCAGTATTCTACTATTGAGTTACGAATTTTTGCTATAGAATAGGCATTCATATCAGAAATTGATTTTAGACTCTGTTTACGTCGTTATCTAATTCACAATTACCTTATTCCATACCAAATAAAAGAGGCTCAAACTTTGAAATTACAGTTCAATCCCAAAGCTTATTTTAAAACAAGCGCAGATCCCGCTACTGCAAAGGATGCTATAGCTGCGCTTTTTGAAGAAGCAAACAATACCCTTCTCACCCGAGGGGTGCCTGAAGGATAGGGAGCAAAGGTTACGGAATGGAAGCTCGGGGAGGACAGGATCAAGCTTGTGCTCCAGTCCGGCAGGTATGTCAGGGTGCACGATGCAATTTTCCGTCTGAGAAAACAGCTTGCTGAGGCACTCGGCAAGAAATACAAGATAGGAATTCGCGGAATCGAGGTTGAACTCTCACAATTAGAGTGCCGGCTGACCACGAGCTCAGGATGCTCAAAGTGCCTTATATAAAAAGTATGGAAAACATTGAAGGCGGGATTCAGCTCTAACTTGAGGTCGGAGAAGCTGAGATGAAGAACCGGGTTCCGGACAGGATTCTCACCCTTCTTGAAGAAAAGATCGAGGCTGCCCAGTATGGAGCAAAGGCTGAGCACTGGAATCTGCTCTGGCAGAGAGAGCCAATGGAGCATCCTTTCAAGGAAGACCCGACCCAGGCTATGATGAAAGAAGGCTGGCTCAAACGTGGGTCAAGCCGCGGACAGTGGATCCACGGGCCACAGTCCACAAAGATCTTTCGGACTTTCAAAAAAATCGTCCTTGAAGAACTTCTAGAACCTCTCGGATACAGGGAAATGATTTTCCCGAAACTGGTCACCTGGGAAGTCTGGATGAAATCCGGGCATGCAAAGGGTGTCTACTCTGAGATATATTATGTGTGTCCTCCGCAGACAAGGGATCCCGATTACTGGGAAGAGGTTGCCGATTACTACAAGGTTACTCATGAAGCGCCCACAAAACTGATCAAGGAAAAAATCGCAGAGCCAATCGGAGGCATGTGCTATGCCCAATGCCCGCCTTTCTGGATGTACGTAGCAAGGGAAACCCTTCCAAATGAGGAAATTCCTGTAAAGGTCTTTGACAGGTCTGGAACCTCTCACAGATATGAGAGTGGCGGAATTCACGGTATCGAAAGGGTCGATGAATTCCACAGGGTCGAAATTGTCTGGATCGGGACAAAAGAAGAGGTAACAAAGTGCGCAGAAGAACTGCATGATCGTTATATGCATATCTTCAACGACATCCTGGACATCGGTGGAGAAAAGCAAGAGTTACTTTCTGGTTCATGGCACAGGAAGGGCTGCTCGGACTTACCGAAGAAAACACTGTCGGGACCACCGATTACGAGGCCTGCCTGCCTTACCGTGGGCCGGATGGAGAGTGGCTCGAGTTCCAGAATGTGAGTATCAACGGAGACAAGTATCCCAAAGGCTTCAATGTAAAACTTCAGTCTGGAGAAGATTTGGTCTGGCTGTTCCGGAGTCGGGCTTGAAAGATGGACTGCGGTCTTCCTTGCGCAGAAAGGGCTTGACCCTGCAAATTGGCCTGAGGAGTTTAGAAAGAGAGTAGGTGAAATGCCGAAAGGAATCCGTTTCCTTTAAATTTTTCATTAATTTTTTCCAAATTTTTCTTCAAACTTTTTCTTTAAATTTTTCTTCAAATTCTTTTCCTTAATCTCATTTTTAATTTTTTCTTAATATCTCCTTCAAATTCTTTTCCATAAAGTTTTCTTC
>NZ_LZPK01000171.1:0-15733 GCF_001729375.1 Methanosarcina sp. A14
GTATTAATTAAATATAATATTTGTTATGTCTAAGGGTACATATCACATATCAACTGTAGTATAAAATTTTAAAGTAGTATCCAAAGAAGTAAAATCGTAGGTTTTGGGATGGACTCAAAAAATAATGAAGGGCTATCAAGATGAGAACAACAAAAAGGCAATTAAGTTTGTTTATCGTGCTGTGTCTGTTAATAACACTATCCATACTTCTTGTAAGTGGATGTTCACAGAAAACAAACGATGTTATGGATACGACATCAAATCCCAAAACTGAGATAACTGCTGCAACAAATATTGAGCAAGAAACAACAATGTCGGACACTGCACTGTCAGGTACTCGGGTAATTACCGATTTAGCAGGCAGAAATATTACATTGCCTGCTGATATTACTAGGATTTCAGTGTTACATCCGATACCGTGCCAAATGGTCTGGAGACTGGCGCCGGAAAAGCTTGTGAGCGCGGACAAGCAGTTTACTGAACGACTAGAATTTATGTCAGATAACGAAGAAAAGAGGCTGCTGGCTCTTCCGATTAATGGAGAATTCCACAGTGACATGAATGTGGAAGATCTTTTAGCAGTCAGTCCACAAGTAGTAATAACGTTAACAAAGGATACGAAAATCGAATCCGAACAAAAAAAAGTTGGCATTCCATTCGTTGCTGCGTCAAAAGATACACTTGAAGAGATTGCAGATTCATGGAGATTTATCGGTAAAATTGTTGGAAATGAAAAAGAGGGAAACGAGCTTGGGGATTACTGGGATGAAACCATCAAAAAGGTTACCAATCAAACCTCGAAAATTAATGACAGTGATAAGCTCAAAGTATATTATGCGCAACCAGATGTCACCAAGACAGTTGGGTCCAGAACCATTATGGCGTCTATCATCAGTTTGGCGGGAGGCATAAGCTTCATGGAAGCAAATCCGCAAATGGAATCGGCCAATACAAGTGAAGAAATCCAGGTCTCACTGGAACAAATCTATCAGTGGAATCCAGACGTTATTATTACTAAAACTGCGAAAGGTCGTGATGAAATTCTCTCGAAAGACGCCTGGAAAGATATTGCTGCCGTAAAGAATAAGCGCGTTTACGCATCTACAAAATACGAGATGCTTGACCGGACACAATCACTGATGGGACTTTTGTGGACCGCGAAAGTGCTTTATCCGGATAAAGTAAAAATTGACCTGGACAAAGAGGTAAAAACATTTTATTCAAAAGTATATCTTGATAATAACGTGACTAATGATCAAATCAGTCAGACAAATTAATAAAAATCAGTCAGACAAATTAATTTCATTCGAATACTCCGCTAGCTTGTAGGCTGTCCGATAATTATTGAAGTAATAAAAACATGCTAAAAAGAAAGCAAATAAGGCCTTTAAATCAAAAAAGAAGGAATTCAATAATTACCAGAGGTAATTGTCAGACAGCCTGCTTGCAGCGAGGTGCACCAGCACAACTTTGATTTTTGATTCTGCCTTTATCTTTTTTTTGCGACTGATTTTCATAGTTTCCTTGTGAATAAGATATTTCAACTGAAAACTTGAAAGATTAGTTTAATAAATAACTATATATACTAAATAATAGGTAATTGATTTCTGTATTAGTTAAATATACTTTTTGTTATATTAGAGAGAACATCTCACATATTAATTGTGGTATGAAATTTAAAAGTAGTATCCAAAGAAGTAAATCGTAAGTTTTGGGATAGACTCCTCAAAGATGTAAAGCTAAGAACTTGATTCGTTTTTAACCCAGGATGATAAATAATGTTAGCTGTTGAAACAAGTGGACTCAAAGGAATAACGAGCTTTACCACATATGATAGCGGCGAACTGAAGGACTGTAAGCTTGAAGAGTATAATTTAATTCACACAAGGTACGGAGATCTTGTTCCACAATATGGTGATCTAGGATTTCGAAGAAAGCAGCTAGCAGTATTGTCTTTCTACAAAAGTGGAAAAGTTAAAAATATCTCATTAGAGCAGCAGACTGAAATAAGCACACCAATAGGAACATTTCCGGCAGAACTGGTCACTTTTTTTGAGGATGGATCAATCAATAGTTTGTTCCCTCTAAACGGCCAGATCAGTGGTTTCTGGTCAGAGGAAGAAGAAGGCGAACTTGCACAAAAATTCCATTTTTCATTCCCGTTTGGGGAATTTTATGCAAAAATAATAGGTTTACGGTTTTATCCGGACGGAAGAGTCAGAAGCCTGATTTTGTGGCCGAATGAACGAATCATAATTGACACACCTGCAGGAAAAATGCCAGTTAGAATAGGATTTAAGCTTTTTGAAGATGGGAGCATAGAATCAGTAGAACCTGCAGAGCCGTTCCCGATTGAAACCCCCATTGGTTCAATAAATGCATACGATGCGGATGCACTTGGTATCGATGCGGATAAAAACTCCGTGTGTTTTGACGAAAGAGGTAAATTAATTTCTCTCATTACTTTCGACATCATTACAGTCCGGAAAAAAACCGGTGAAAAAGAACTAATATTCCCAACGTTAAGGCCGGGTTTGACAACTGAATTTGAAAAAGTGCCGATTAAATTGATCTTTGATGATGATACAGTAAGCATTGGTGATGCCAGAGCAAACGACTACAATGATGACGCCAAAACAGCCAGCTACAAGATAGCTGAATGTACGTTCTTAATCATGCGTGGTAACTATATGGAAACAAAATCATGCGACGACTGTTCCAGTTGTCAGGGTTGTATGTAACCGATGTTTATAGTTGAGCTTGCTCCAAAACACTTTCAGTCCATTTAGACCAGTACTTTGGAGTAGATAAACAAGCTCTGTAGAAAGTATTAATAGTATACAAGGCAGGGCAAATGTTAAAAGATATGAAATTCTGAATTTCAATGAGCTGAACAGCCAGAAACACAACCAATACAGCTTTGAATAGGAATTGCACCTTACAAGACAGTTGTCCTCTGCAATATGGAGTCCTGCGAGGAAGTAACTGCTGCAGAGCCTACAAACCTGAAAATAACTTATATCTTACTCGTTGCTGCTGTATTTACTGCGCAAACTCAATCTGAATAGGGAATGAAAAAAGCGTAGTAAACCCTTTTGCCGCCCTGAAAGGATATCCCTATATATGCAATAGAAGTCGTAAGGGAAGAATCTCCAGATGAGGTTGCGACAAAGGCCAGAACCTAAAAATTTAAAAAAAAACGAGCCTTTATTTTTTAAATTGCAACCCTAACTATTCTTGAATCAGTAATTTCAACTGTTCTTAAATCAGTAATTCTACCTATTCTTGGATTTGCTATTTTTAATTCTCTTAAATTCACAGTTTTTACCATTCCGGATTTGGTATATTTTTAAATGGAAAAATGATAAATAGAGATAGAGTGCGTGTATACACCGAAGATAACGAAAAAAAGGAGTAAACATGTGCGGAATAGCAGGAGCAGCAGGAACTCCTGATACAAATGAAGAAGTAAAAAAAATGCTTGCAGCCCTTGGACATAGAGGTCCCGATGCTTGCGGAACCTATCAGGCCAAAGGACTGAGTATAGGAAATACCCTGCTTAAAATCACAGGCGACATGCTCCAGCCTCTGGTTGGAAAAGGGGCTCTGGTACTCAATGGAGAAATTTTTAATTTCAGGGAACTTGCAGCCGAACAGGGTATAAAAACCGATTCAGACACTGAAGTGCTTTTTGCCCTCATAGAAACAAAGATAAAGGAAGGAGAAACGCCTACAAATGCGATTTTTTCCGTACTTTCCAGAGTTAATGGAGATTACGCTCTGGCCTATGCCCTGGATAACGAACTTGTATTGGCCAGAGATACTGTAGGAGTCAAGCCTCTTTTTTATTCCCTGGAAAAAGGAGTGGAAATACCTAAACTCGCTTTTGCTTCCGAAAAAAAAGCTTTTTACAGCCAGAGAAACCAGATAAAACCTTTTCCACCTGGCAGAGTCATGTCTTTCGATATCAGAAATGGAAGGCTTGAAGAAAAATCCCTTACAATTGAGCCTCCGCAAGAAAGAATCTCAGAAGAGCACGAAGCTGCTTCCAGCCTGAGGGCAGCCCTTGAAAAAGCTATCGAGATAAGGCTTACAAAAACTTCAGGAATTGCGTTTTCAGGAGGTATTGACAGTACCTTTTTAGCTGCCCTTGCCAAAAACATTGATCCCTCAATTTCCCTTTATGCCGTTGGGCTTCCTGATTCCCATGACCTTGCCCAGGCTCAGCGTGCAGCTGGAATTGCTGGCATGGAAGATTCCCTCAAGACCCATCTCCTTTCTCCCGAAGAAATAGAAGCTGGAATCCCGGATGTGATCTATTCAACGGAATCGACGGACCCTATGAAAATTGCAATTGGGCTTCCACTCTATTTTGTAGCGAAAACTGCAAAAGGAGACGGAAAACGAGTCCTTCTCACAGGTCAGGGTGCAGACGAACTTTTTGGAGGTTATAGCAGGCATGAGGGCCTACTTGAACAGGGACCCGAGATGCTTGACAGAGCTATCTACTCAGACCTTAAAAACATTTCAACTATAAACCTTGAGAGGGACGACATGGTTACCATGGCCAACTCCGTGGAGCTCAGGGTGCCTTTTCTGGATCAGGAGGTAATAAAAACAGGGCTTTCAATCAGTCCTGAACTTAAAGTCCTTAAAAGAGATAGCCTGTATATAAGAAAATATATCCTGAGAAAAGCCGCAGACGGCCTGCTTCCATCGGAACTTCTCTGGAAAGAAAAGAAAGCAATCCAGTATGGGACAGGAGTTCAAAAGGTACTCGACAGGCTTGCCCGCGAGGCAGGATTTTCAAAAAGGGAAGGAAACCATATAGAGAAGTATCTAAAACAGGTTGCTGCAAACGAGGGGTTTGATTTCATATTCAGGTAAAAGAGTTCCCTACTGAATAAGATACTGGATAAGATACTGAATAAGATACTGAATAAGATACTGAATAAGATACTGAATAGGATAATTAATTCCTTCCCTGGAAAATTTGTTATTTATATCCCTTAAAATGTCCTTTAATCTTTAATAAATATCTTTTTAACTCTTATAAAACGAAAAGACTTTAAATAATACTCTCTAAGGAATAACGGGATGAAGCCAGGGATAAATGAACAAGTATAAACAGCTTGATGACTATACCCCTGCTTAGAAAACCACTATTGTTAATCTGAATTAACTATTAATCTAACTAGGACTTACGCAGTTGAACTGAAAAATCAACAGCATCAGACCACTAACTGTAGTAGACCATTAACTGTATAAAACGTGACTTTAGTCCAAAGTCTTTGCCGTAATTGATTTTGTTTCTCAAGTGCATATAATCCTGCTAAATTAATAGTTGATCTAATACATTTAAATATAAATTAATGTTCAGGGGGAATCCTCATAAAAATAGCAATTACCGGAAAAGGCGGCGTTGGAAAAACAACTCTCTCAGGCACTCTGGCCAGACTGCTTGCAAGGGATGGATACGAGGTACTGGCAATAGATGCAGACCCGGATATGAACCTGGCATCTTCGCTTGGGGTCGAAAATCCCCCTAAGCCCCTGACAGAATTCAAAGACCTGATTCAGGAAAGGGCAGGTGCCCCAGGTGGAGCTTTCGTCTACAACCCTAAAGTCGATGATATTGCAAGCAAATATGGCGTTATAGGACCCGATGGAGTCAGAATGCTTGTTATGGGCACCGTAGACCGCGGGGGAAGTGGATGCATGTGTCCTGCCTCGGCTTTCCTGAGGGCTCTTCTCAGGCACCTTATGCTCAAGGATAAGAGTGCAGTGATCCTTGATATGGAAGCAGGGATCGAACATCTTGGAAGGGGCACTACAAGAGGAATGGACCTCATGATCATTGTAGTTGAGCCCGGAGCAAGATCGCTTGAAACGGCTGAGAGAATAAAAAAGCTGTCTTCCGAAATAGGGATAAAACACCTTGCTGCCGTAATTAATAAAGGAGGCTCAGGAAAAGTTAATGACAAACTTGAAGAGATGGGCATCCAGGTACTTGGAGAAATTCCCTTTGACACCATGTTAATGCAGGCCGACCTGGAGAAACGGGCTCCTATTGACGTAGGCGGCGAAGCTGTTGACGCTATAGTAAAAATTAAGGAAAAACTAATGGAAGTCGTTGAAAAGATCGAGATAGAAGATGAAGATAGCAAGAGCAAAAAGTAAAGGCCGATTTCCGGCCCTGCATTTTTCATCTCAAATTTCAAAAATTCTTAATTCAATTGAAGTCGCTGTCTGGAGAGTCAGTTAAAGTTCCTTTTTTATAAATAACTTCCAGAAGCCTCAATTTTTTTTCTCTGATTAGAACATCAGTCGGATCGATATCAAGCGCGTTGTCATAACACTTCATGGCTTCTCCATATCTTCCAAGGCTTTCCAGAGCTAAACCTTTCTGATACAACGAGAATACATCGTCAGGATTTACTTTCAGAACCTCATCATAAGACTCGATCGACTTTTCATATTCACTCAGGTTGTTAAAGGCAAAACCTTTGAGGCACCTGATCCCCAGATTTTCAGGGTCGATTTCAAGAGCCCTGTCATAGCAGTCAAGAGCTTCCTTTGATTTTCCCATCCTGTCCAGAGCGAAACCTTTCTGGATCCAGGCATCGAGAAATAAAGGGTCCAGAGTTAAGGCTTTATCATACAGCCTGAGTTTGTCTTCGTAACTGCCAGCCTCGCCAGCTTTGACAAGGAGCTGCTTGAGATCCTCTGGTTCTTCGGTTTTTTCTGCCGCTTGCAACTCCTTTTGCTTTGCTTTACTCATATTTTCACTCACATTTTCTTCTGTCATATCGGAATCCTCGCTTTTCCAGTGAAAGCTCATTCCGGACTCCTTCCGGGTTTTTGCCACACCTGGCCGTTTTTACATTTCACGCATGGAACCAGAGCTAAAACTGGTATTTTGCATTTTTTGTTTTCAATAAGATATACTTTTTCTGATTCGAATTTTCCCTAATATAAAAAAACTGTTTTGTAACTGAAGGAGTAAAATCGATTCTTAAGCTCAGGATAGAAGGAATAGATTCTATTTTTAAACTCAAAACAGGATAGGAAAATAAAGAATAATAGAAAGAGCTTAAAAAAGGCAAAAGAACTTAAAAAAAGGCAAAGGAACTTAAAAAAGGATAAAAAAACTTAAAAAAGGGTAAAACTCCAAAAAACAAACAAAATAACTCCAAAAAGCCCAACCCATATTTGATTGGGGAAAATATCAGGAAAAAGAAGGCAAATTTATGATGCCATTTGCAGTCCAGATTCATCACGCATTTGTTGATGGTATTCATATTGGCAAATTTGCGGATAATGAATTTCACTCCTGAAAGCTTTAAAAGTTCTTAAATACACACATACTCAAGAACATTAGCAAGCAAAAAGGAAAAACTGGATTTTGTTAAACCTGAGTATGAAATTGAAAGAATTGATTCCTATGATATAAGGCAAAAGATTCTCAATATTTCTTACGTTGGCTGGAAGAAGTTAGGATTTTCTAAAGGTACTTTAACATTACATAAGCAGAACACGCAAGCTGATAAGCCGTTTACTCTTAACAGCCATGTTCTGGAAAGGGGAATAAATGGGAGGCTCTGGTTTCAGGTCAAAAGTAAACTAGGCACTTTATAAGCAAATGTTTACAAAGAACAAGCAGATAGACCAGCTTAATGAAGTTACACAGAAACAGGCTGTTCATATCCAGAGCCTAATACAGGAAAACAGTAAATTGAATACGAAACTTTTTCCTGAGATTACCGAAAAACTCTGTTGGAAGCTGTTTTTCAATATTTAGCTAAAGAAAAGCCATTTAATTTCTATATATACGTTGACAAGCATAAGAAGGACCAGAACTATCAAATGCCAGCCTCGATAGTGTTTCATGTCTGGCTTAAGTTCCTTATCCCAGTCATCTTCATTTATTTCTATATATTTTCCTCCTTCGTTTTTTATTGTTTCAATTCTTATTTTGCTGAAAGTTGTTTTGCAATATGATTCCAAAAAGCCATATCCTGCTTTTGTTTGCAAAATAAAGTAATTTAATAGCAGATATTTTTGACATATTCCACTGATCTCACTATTACACTGGATATATAAATATCAATGGAATATAATTTTTTCGAAAATGAACTAGCTGACATTGATAATATATTTTTCTGATGTATGTATTATACATTGAAATTAATTTTTTTAAAACCTTAGGGTAGATCAGCAGAAAAAACTGATTGTTTTTATTTGCATTCAAGCCGAATGATCAGGGAATTGGAATTATAGGCTAAACGCCACATAAACCTTATTTTCTTTTAACTTATTCTAATTTTAATTTAATTTGTCTTTGATAGATGTGATGCAATTTGAAAAAGATGAAGGGGTAATCTCAATTATCCCGGTATTTGGACAAAAACAGAATTATTTAAGGTAGTAAATGTTTCCATGCAGGATAAGATTGAGAAGTTTGTACAACTGGCAACCGTAACGGCAGAAAATCAAAAAGGACATTTTAAAGGACCTGTAGAAAACGATGTATATCAATTCTCTGCCTTTCCGTGGATAACGTTTACGCATATTTCGCACACGGATTTCGGAAACAGGGAAAAAGCGCAACCCATATTTTGATTGGGGAAAATATCAGGAAAGAGAAGGTAAATTTATTATGCCGTTTGCAGTCCAGGTTCATCACGCATTTGTTGATGGTATTCATATCGGCAAACTTGCGAAGAAGCTGCAGAGATATCTGGATGAAATGTAGATTAATCAGTAGTTCACTAATTTTTACTTTTTTAGCCCACTTTCCACAGTATTTCCCAGATATTCACTATTTCTTCCGTTATCAATTTTAATCTTAACGTCAATTTATTAGCTTTCTGTAAAAGAGTTCAAAATGGCTAGATGGTGTGTTCAGATACCAAAATAGATTGCATTATCTTTTTTTACTTAAATCCCAAAGACATCTTTTAAGTTTCCGCTGAACGTGTTTCCTTCACTTGTAACATTGAATTTGCCAGGCACAGTAACAGCGATTGCATACCCTGCGTACGCGTCCCTATTAAAGGGAGCCACAGTATTCTTTATTTCATTGCCTGTAAGACGCACAACATACCCGGATCCTGCAGAAGTAGTTATGTAGGTTCCTATTCGGATACCGTTACAGTTACCATCCAGGACATTTTCCTGAATGTCTACCTCTGTCCACCCATCCAGACATATTCCGGCGACGGCTGAAAGTCTATCAGCAGTTTCTTTGTTTGCAATTACAGGCATTTGCCCACAGTTTGTTATGGTATTCCCTTTAATTGTAAGCCCGGTTGCTGCATCTAAAGCAGGTGCAGTATGACCAGCCGCCCAGATCCCTGGACCCTGGCACCCGTCAATAATGTTGTTGAGTATCCGGACATTCGATGTAGATTCGTTTGCCCTGGAGTTTTCAACCTGAATGCCTGGACCTGTACGAGGTTTGTACTTCACAGTGCTCTTTATTGTGTTATCTCGGAAAATTACATTCCTGGAACCTTTAGAGCGCAGGCCTGAATTGATCCTTGTATAGATCTCATTTCCTGAAGCTTCTACGCCAACACACCTTTCACAATAGAAACCATCATGTCCGACGCCGTATATTTTGTTTCCAGTGAAGGTTACATCTTTTGAGTCTAAAATCCTAACACCATCACCCTTTGAATTCTGAATTTTCACGTTCCGGATTTTGACTTTTGAAGCTCTGTTTCCTCCAAATAGATTATGGTAACCTTTCCCATGAAGCACATTCTGCTTATCAGCCAGCCCATCAAACGTGAACCCTTCAAACAGATAATTTTCGCCAGAGAAACTGAAGACTGGTACCTGTGGCTTCCAGAGGCACGTCGAAGCATATGGTATTAGCTGGATGATTGCTTTTTCATCTCCGGTTATGGTCGTACCAGGATGTAGCTGAATAGGAGTTTTGGCCGTAAATGTTGTCTTCGTTCCTGTTGTTTTGAGCTCTATTTCTTCGTATCTACGGCCATCGCCGACTTTATCAAAACTACTCTGAAGAAATGTTCCTGGTGTTAGAGTTAGTACATTTGTCATATATTATGCAGGTTCCCCGGATGTTGAAAAAGAAAACTGAATTCTTATTGAGGTGTTTTAATTTTAAGACTTTTATATTTGCTGTTACAAAGACACTTTCTCACACGTATTTTGAAAATAGGGAAAAAGCGCAACCCATATTTGATTGGGGAAAATATCATGAAAGAGAAGGCAAATTTATGATGCCATTTGCAGTTCAGGTTCATCATGCATTTGTTGATGGTATTCATATTGGCAAACTTGCAGATAAGCTGCAGAAATATCTAGATGAAGTGCAGATTAATCAGTAGTTCATTAATTATTATTTTTTAAAGTTATGTCTTCAGAATATATAGGTTTTGTAGTAAAACATATCCATTTTTTAGTTTTACTCTCCTAAAAACCTTAAAAGTTCTTGAATACGAATATATTCAAGAACCCAAGGCAAGCAAAAAGAGATAAGTCCTTCACCCTTAATAGCCATGTTTTAGAGAGAGTTAAGGCTTGGAAAAAGTAGTTATTGGATGTAGATATATTTAATTTCTAAATTGAGGTGAGTTAAGGCATAGAGGAATTAGTTTAATATGCTGAGGATTAAAGGGCTTCAAATTTTAAGGTAAAGGTTTTATTTTAAGTTTTTACTTAAGGTGTGAAGATCGGATATATTCTGAGAGGTCTATCATTATTGACAGTAAAGTTACAACTTTTTGCCTATCACCAATACTAGACATGTGTTCAGAGTAAACACTATTACTTTTCAACTGTCCGTAGTAGTCGTCTTTTTCTCGAATTGTCCCATCAATATAGGTATTATGATCTTTAATGAAATATTTCCATCCTTCAAAGCCAGTATATTTCCGTTTATAAGTAGGATTATTATGTGCGTTTATAACAACAATTACTCCAAAGTTTCCATCTGTCAATTGTTCAATTATTTCAGTTATTGGCTCATAGGATTCCCCATTAAATCGCCATAATATTTTAACTTCAATAGGAATATCATATCCTTCTCGTCTAACTGCTAGTAGATCTGTGGTTCTTCCAGAACTCAAAAATGCTTCTTTTTCAATATACTCGACATCATCACTTTTATTGGAGGAAAGTGCCACTCTTAACAAATCTCTGAAATAATTTTCATTGTAATTCTCGTCCCTTATTTTTTGTTGAATGTCTTTTACTTGTTTAAAAGATTGAATGGCTTTATCTATAACAAGCAGTGTTTCAGAATTGTGTTTAAGTTTATTATAAGGTGTATAAACAATTGGATTAGGTTTAATAAGTTCAAAATATTGAGAATTCCTGAGCTTATCAAGCAAGGCTAATAAAGCATATCTTGGCTTTCTAGTGTGATTTGCACCAGAAATCCAATTAGATTCTACAAAAAAATCATTTGGAATTTTTGATTTTGTCTGGAGCAAAATATCTTTATCTAAACCAAATAAGAAAAAAGTACACCATGTAAATGAATATTGATCCCATTTATTAACTTCAATCATGTCTTTTAATACTTTTTTTATACTTGAATATATATCATTATATTCTGGATCAGAATATTTCTTTTGCAAGCATCGAATAAGATTCAATGAATTAGCACGAATTTCATTTGATCGTTTGAAATATTTTAGTTTTCCATTATTTTTTTCATAAAGTAATTTTAGAAAAGATTTAATCTCATCTAAATGAGTTGTATCTAGTATCTTGTCAGTATTCAATATTAATCGGATACATTCAAGATAAGAGAAAGCAGCTAATGGAACACTAGCTTTTTCCTTTCTTGAATAATTAAAGAAATTTGGGAATTTTTTTGCAAAATATTCTCCATCAGAATTTTCAAGCAAATACTCATTTAAATTTATTATATTAAATTTATGCAATAAGTTCTTCATGCGTATTGTTTGCCAACAATCTAACCACCAATTATTCTCATTATTATAAAATCGGGAGTCGAATTTTAAAAATCTACTATAATAATCATTCCTACATGGAAGTTGACATAAATCAAATAGGGATTGAATTCTACTGTCAGATATTATCTCGACGTTTGAGGAGGAATTTTCACGTATATAATTCAATACTTCAATACTGTCTAAAACCAAAGTTTTTCGGTTTTGCCACATATCGTGATCTCTTTCTAAATCATAGTCCAAAAAGCGTAGCCAATCACTAACCACGGATGAATCATTTAATTGCATATTAATTAGCACCTTTTAGTATTTGCTTGTGAAATCTCAAATCATTTAGTAATTTATCATTAAATTGTGTAGGAGTATATATAAAAATATCAAAATTATAGGGGATATCGACAAGCATCTTTTTCACGTACTTTTTGTTCTCAAAGTATGAATACTCTTCAAAAGACTTATCTACACATACAATATCTATATCTGAATTTTCATAGTTCCAACTATCACTTAAAAATGAGCCAATTATAAAGAAATTTGATACTTTATTTTTGAAGCTTTTTCTAATTAGATTTACTATATCTGATTTTGCTTGACTCATACTTTACATCTACATCGATTTTATTGAAAAAATGTCGTTCATACATAAACATATACTGCTATATTTCGAACACTTACCAAATATTTAAAAAACTAAATGAAATATTATTTTGAATTTACTACTTTACTATAAAAGTAGTTTGAAAAGAGAAAGAAGATTTGAAATGAATTCAGTTATTTAACAGAGGAATTTTTCAGCCGGAACGAGAAGGAATTTTCAGGCACAATTGAACTTTTACAGGATAAAATATCAAAATATTTATCCATTTAATCGGATACTTCCATCTTATGAACAACCATAACGAAGCAGAAAGTTCAGGTCATAATTCAGTTCACTATGACGCCGATAAAATTCCAGGATGGAACGAAGATCTTGAACTGGCTTTTTCTGCCTACAAAGGCCCCTACACTCCCGGAAGAGTTGCATTAAGGCATAAAACGGTCTGCGAGGTACTTGTCTCTGGGGCTGTCGTACAGGCGGGAATCTCAAGTGCACTTCTGAAATTGGAAAGCAGCCGGTTGTAGGGGATTTTGTCGTTTTGCTTGACCAGCCTGAACTGAGCTCACGCATAGGTGTGAATGTTCTTCCCAGGAAGAGGCGGTTGAAGACGGGATTATTCCAGAAGAACGGCTTACCAGCTATCACAGATTAACTGAAGAGCTCATATTCCAGTCAAAAAAGCAGAAATTGGGCTGAAACGACTTGAAAAGGAAAAATTCAAGAAAAGATAGGCTCTTAAGATCTTCTGCTGAATACTTTCTTACATATGTATTTGTATAAAATCATCTAACATTTGAATAAGCGGATCAAATGCTCTTATATCTCCACTCTGATTGAATCACGTACTATTTCCTCTCTTTTTCCCCATATAAAGCTCCAAAAATCATTCCAAAGGCAGGTCCGAGAGCAATCCCCATGGTTAGATTGTCCATCATAAGGCCAAGTATCAAACCGAATGACATGCCAATGGAAAGTCCAATCGCCATTGCGTCTTCTTTTTCATTTTCGCTCTCATTTTCTTTCTCTTTAGCACAGCTTCCAATGTATTTGTCAGCCTTATCGAGCCTTTTCCCTAAAAGTGAGGATATAAGTAAAACGGCTATAACAATGACAATAAAAATTACAATTATTCGTAAAGATGCAGAATCGATCATTGCTTTGAATTTGTTACTTTACTATAAAAAGAATTTGAAAATAGAAAGAGGATTTAATATGGAGTCAGTTCTCCGACAGGGAACTTTTTCAGCCGGAATGAGAAGGAATTTTCAGGCACAATTGGATTTTTACAGGACAAAATCTCAAAATATTTATCCATTTAATCGGATACTTCCATCTTATGAGCAATCATAACGAAGCAGAAAATTCAGGTCATAATTCCATCCACTGGGACGCCAATAAAATTCCAGGCTGGAACAAAGATCTTGAACTGGCATTTTCTGCCTACAAAGGCCCCTACACTCCCGGAAGAGTTGCATCAAGGCATAAAACGGTTTGCGAGGTCCTTGTCTCTGGGGCTGTCGTACAGGCTGGAATCTCAGGCGCACTTCTGAAAATTGGGAAGCAGCCGGTCGTAGGGGATTTTGTCGTTTTGCTTGACCAGCCTGAACTGGGCTCACGCATGGTTGTGAATATTCTGCCCAGGAGGACCTGCCTTTCAAGAGGGGCAGCAGGAGATGGTGGCGGAGAGCAGGTAATTGCTGCAAATCTTGATACCATTTTTATCGTGACTTCAGTTGGTAAGGATCTCAACCTTCGAAGGCTTGAGAGATATCTTGCCATTGTGTATTCTTCCGGGGCAAGCCCTGTGATTTTACTTAACAAAATCGACCTTGAAGATAACCCAACCCGGCTGGTAGAAAAAATCCAGTCCATTGCAGGTAACGTGCCAGTTATTCCATTAAGCGCTCTTTCAAAAACCGGACTTGACGAACTTATCCCTTACCTCAACCCTGGGGAAACAATTGCATTAATCGGTTCCTCAGGTGTTGGAAAATCCACGCTTATCAACGCTTTTCTTGGCGAAACCATCCAGAAAACCGGAGATATCCGGAAAGACGATGAAAAAGGCAGGCATACAACCACAGTCCGCCAGCTCTTCCTGCTTCCAAATGGGGCGGTTCTTATAGACAACCCCGGAATCAGGGAAATCCAGCTCGGAGACTCTGCAGACGGGCTTGAAAAAGCTTTTTCCGAGATTGTTGACGCAGCCCGCAATTGCAAGTTTAAAGACTGCACTCACCGCGACGAGCCGGGCTGTGCTGTCCTGAAGGCGGTTGAGGACGGGCTTATTCCTGAAGAACGGCTTGCCAGCTATCACAGATTAAACGAAGAACTCATATTCCAGTCAAAAAAAGCAGAAATTGGGCTGAAACGGCTTGAAAAGGATAAATGCAAGAAAATAGCAGTGGATATTAAAAAATATAAGAAATTTACAGGCAAGTTGTGAAAATGCGTATTTTTAGGTAGAAGTTCTCAGGAATTTATCAGTCTCTTGAATTTATCAGCCCCTTAGCAGTATATTGTATTATATTTTGCTGCATCGGCATGCTAAGTGAATTTAATCGACTGAAGCTAATCGACTGAAGCTAATCGACTGAAGCAGCGTTTTTAGTTTTCTCTCTTTCTCTCCAAACAGCGCAATGCCTAAAAATAAACAACACTTTTTTAACTTCATAGTTTTATAAAAACATTAATTCAGATTTAGGAGGCACTTATATGGCAAGTAAAGTTTATTTTTCAGATCTCAGAGCGAGAAATCCAGAGGAGAGTACGATCAGCAAGATCCAGAAGCTTTTTGACAAAGCAGGTTTTGCTGAATTCCTTAGAGAAGGTGATCTGACTGCAATTAAAATTCATTTTGGAGAGTACGGAAGTGACGGATATATAAATCCGGTCTTTGTGCGGCAGGTCGTAGAAAAAATCCGGGCAGCCGGAGCAAAACCGTTTGTTACGGACACAAATACTCTTTACTCAGGCAGCCGGCATAATTCAGTTGACCACCTGACGACTGCGATTGAACATGGTTTTGATTATTCTGTGGTCAGGGCTCCGCTTATCATATCAGACGGTTTGAAGAGCCAGAACGCTGCAGATATAGAGATCGGGAAGAAGCATTTCAAATCCGTAAAAATAGGGTCGGATATTGCTGCTGCGGATTCCATGATTGTGATGTCACATTTTA
>NZ_LZPK01000172.1:0-12855 GCF_001729375.1 Methanosarcina sp. A14
ACTGCGTAAGTCCTATGAGATAAAGGATCTTTATGGGGTTGGAATTTTTGGGTTTATATTCGGAATTTTTTTAGGTTTAGGTTTATATTTGGGATTTTTAGGTTTATATTCGGAATTTTTTTAGGTTTAGATTTATATTTGGGATTTTTGGGGTTTATAGTTAGGATACAAAGGTAATTACCATTTTTTATACATCACAATGTCATAAATAATATATCATAATATCTTAATATTATTTCTAAATATAATTACTTTTCATTACCTTTTAATAAGTTATAATTACTTTTCATTACCTTTTAATAAGTCACTTGAAAAATTCTGCATGGAAATTCTTTTAAAGCACATATCTTCTTACTTTACCATATCGTTCTCGTTTTTGGAGGTAGTCGGAGATTATCTATTACTGCGATTCCGAAATAGGTTCATAAAACTTAACTTTTTAATAGATCTGACGATGACGGATTTTTCCAACAAATAAAAAATTTAGTTTGGAATCGAAGCACTAGATACTCATCTTTTCAAATCATATCTTGTTTACCTGTCTGGAAAGTCTCTTGAAATAATCAAACAGCTCCTGACCCCATAAAAGGGCGCTGGGTTCGGAGCTTATAATGAATTGCTGGTCGAATTTCCCATTTTTATCAAAAAGACCCAGCATCATTGTCCTATCAGTTACGGTAATCTCAGTAAGCTTTATTCCTTCTTTTGAAACATACAGGCTTACGTTGTCCATGCCCATTACTTCATCGATCATATTTGAGTGTTCTTTTGATAGGTAGTTCCAGACAGATTGATTAAAATTCAGGGACAGCTCGGCATCTTTTCTGCCAAGCTCAACGTACAGGGGGAGATAAGCAGGGTTGAAATAAGAAGCAAAAGTAGAAGCATGCTTTGCATTGGCCATACTGTCAATTATTTCTTGAGAAGGTTCATATATATGGTTCAGGTCGGGTTCTATAAAGGTGCAATCCCCCAGTTCGGATATACGTTCCAAAAGATGACGGGGAATTCCATTCAGATCATGACTTGTCCAGTATGAGTTGTTTTTCTCAATTACATCAAGAGCACTTATCAGGGGCTTTATCTTCTTGATAATAAACTCTCCCAGGACTGTGAGCTTATACCTTTTGTCTTCTTGGACAATAAGATCATGATCTATCAGTTTCTTTATCTGGGGAAGGATCGAGGTGGCTGTAACATCCAGTGTGTTCTTGATTTCGTCAATATTTTTTGAGCCGCTATCCAGCAATATAAGAAGGTTTTTTCTCTTATCGGAGCGGAAAACAAGATCAATAAGTGAAGAATCCATGTTCTCTTACTTCCTGTTATTCAGTAATTTGCAGTTGTAGCCGATCCTTCTTTCCGGCAGGCTGGTTCTCTGGCTGTTTATTTTCAAATTGAGCGTTTCTCCGGTTTTTTAATTTAACTTTTATATATAAATAATATATAATATTATCTCTAATTAGTTAACATCTCAGGGTTACAGATCCCTACAAAAATCATTTTTGTCTCCATTGGCGTATGTTTCCAGCCAGGTGGAGAAAGGTATTCCATATTTGTGCTTATTTTTATTGAGCCTTCCGGAAGTCCAAAATCTTTCATTGAATCCAGAATAAGCTCTTCACCGGTTTTATGGGAATATTCTATTGCCATACTATATTGCTCAAATTTCTTCCTTCCCGCAGGGGTAAATACCAGGAAATTCTGGTCCGGATTTTCCATTGAAGATGGTCTTATAATTATCTCAATTCTTTTAATTCCTTTTCCTACTAGAGCTCCAACTGCATTTCCTACGCTTGCCTGCTCAGGAACTATAACCTCTGCATCTATGAGGCCTTTAATCTCTTCATAATAAGCCTTTACAGGGCCTCCGAGCAGGACTATGGGAATATTTAATTTATACTGAACAGGAACGTCTTCCTCCAGCATTTTCTTTATTCCTTCTTTTCCCCTGCCTTCCAGAATAAAGGACATCAGGCTGTAAACCATATTTTTTGCAATCTGCTGCTTTATTTTTTTGCAAAAAGCATGAACTCCCATTAGAGTAAAACGCGAAAGTTTTTTGGCTCCAATCTGGGCAGTTTCCACATCCCATTCGGTATATTCCCCAAGTACGTGCAGGGCATCAGTTGGTGTGAAGCCTATAGCCTGGATCGCACGCTGCTGAATCAATGAATCAAGGACTGCTGGAGAGGGGAACCGGTTCATTTTATTTAAAATTCCATAGATCGAAAGAGGTTCATCTTTTATAATCTCAAGTAACTTTTTTTCGCTTTCTGTAGGATCAATAGGGTCTGCTCCAGTGCTGACAAAAAATTTTGTGGGCTGAGTATGTTCACTGAGCATGGTCCTCAGGGGCACGGGGGTCTTTTCAAGTTTTTCTTTAAAATTAGGATACCGCACAGCAGCAACGCAAAGAGGCATAACCCGTCTTGGACCTATCCTGATGCATTTCTTAAACCACACATGGCTATCTCCCCCGTTTGCTGAACTCTCCATTCTTATTGCTTTTACGCGGGTTTGCCAGCCTCCTACAACTGCTCCTTTCTCACAAAGCTCAGGAACTCCATTTTTTATTATGGAAACATCCGTACTTGTCCCTCCCACATCGATTACGGCGCAGGTGTCCAGTCCTGAGAGATAAGAAGCTCCCTTAATACTTGCAGCCGGGCCTGAGAATATTGTTTCAATGGGACGCAGTTTTGCACTTTTTATATCTATAACCGAACCGTCACATTTCAGCATAAGGATTTTCGCATCAAGTTTTCTTTTCTTTATTTCGGCAGTGATGGAATGGATAAACTGGTAGGTTATAGGAATTAGCTGGGCGTTTAAGACGGCTGTAGCTGCCCGTTCGTAAGCTCCAAGCTCCTGAGATAATTCATATCCGCAAACCACAGGATGTCCTGTCAATTTAAGAACTATCTCCTTTACTTTAAGCTCATGTTCCGGGTTTCTTGTGCTGAAGTACGAAGACACTGCAAACGCGGAGACTTTCTTTTTCAGGCTTATTGCAAATTGTTCTACGGCAGTAAGGTCCAGAGGCTGCAGTTCATCTCCATTGCTATCATGTCCTCCTTTTACACTAATACAGTAGTCTGCTGGAAGTTTTCTTGGGACGGTATAGTTCCCTACCAGGATCAGACCAACAGGATACCCTGTTTTTTCGAGAATGGTATTTGTTGACAGGGTTGTGGAAACCGATACTAGCTTTACTTTGCTGAGATGTTCCGGATTCAGTTTATCAATTGCATTTCGAATTCCGACCATAAGGTCCGGATAGGTAGTAATTGCCTTGCTGGTATCAAGGATCCGGCTGTCCGAATCTCTTAAAATTACGGCATCGGTATAGGTTCCGCCTGCGTCAATACCCAGACTATATTGCATGTCAAAACAGCCCCATTTTTACTTTATATTACACAATTAAGGTCCTTTTTTAGCTGTATACATCTTTTTTATCCGGATTTATAAAATTATTCTCAAGATATATATTTCTGTTTATAATATCGGCTGGATGTACTAATTTATCCTTATCCTATCAAGCTGTAATCGTAGTTTTTGGGATTCCTATTCCTACGAAAACAAGTTTTGTTTCCAGGGGCACATCAGTCCAGCCGCTCGGAGCTAGATGCTTCCGACTTACGTCTATTTTTATATTCTCCTTTTGAAGTCCTGCACTCACCATGTAGTCCATAACAAGCTGTCTTCCAAGTTTTTCTGCGAATTCAACTGCTTCACTATAGCTTTCAAATTTATTTCTTTCAGATGGGGAAAAGACGATGAACTCGTTTTTAGTTTGATACGGCAAGATCTCTTCTGCAGTGCATTTCTCGTGAGCCTCATTATCTATATTTTCAGCCTCAACTTCAAGAGACTTGATAACTTTTGTTTTTATAACTTTTGTTTTTATAAGAATCTCTACTCTTTTAATTCCTTTACCGACAAGAGCTCCGACAGCATTGCCAACATCAGCGTACTCTGGAACTATGAAGTCAGCATTAATCAGGTTTTTGAGATTCTCAACATATGCTTTTACAGGTCCTCCTAGAAGCACCACAGGAATTTCAACTCTAAAACGGGTATAGTTCCTTCCGAGAAGAACCCTGTCAATCTCGTTTCTAGGCATTCCTTCTATAAGATAGGCAATAAGATCTTCGGCAATATTTCGCGCAACCTTGTGTTTTGCTTCCGCACTGAAAGTTTCTGGGCTCTGCTTAACTATCCTCCCAAGCATGGAAGCTCCGATTGTTGCAGCCTCTACATCCCATTCGGTATATTCTCCAAGTACATGAAGGGCATCGGTAGGCGTAAAGCCTATTGCCTGGATTAACCTTTTCTTGACTAATGAGTCCAGAATGGATGGGGAAGGACGTTTTTTCAGGGCTATGAGCAGGTCACCGAAGGAAACAGGCTCATTTCCGATGTGCTTGTATATTTCCCTCTCTCCTGCCTTCAATTCGATAGGTTTGAAGCCGGTCCTGACATAAAATTTTGTTACCTGAATGCTTTCGCAGAGATACCCTTTTGCAACCCTGTTCGATTTCAGTTTTTCCCTGAAACCGGGGTATATGACCGAAGCTCGGCAGAGTGGAATTACCCGACGAGGGCCTATATAAATTCTGTCGCCTTTCACCCAGATATGGCTGTCTCCTCCCGTTGCAGAGGTCTCCATACGAATTGCTTTTACCCGGGTTTGCCAGCCTCCGACAACGGCACCCATATTGCTGAGTTGGGGAAGCCCGTTTTCCATCATGGCTACATCCGTGCTCGTGCCGCCAACATCGATCATAGCGCAGGTATCGAGTCTGCTCAGATAAGATGCCCCAACAAGGCTTGCGGCAGGCCCTGAAAATATTGTCTCAATGGGCTTTTCCAGGGCTTCTTCTATTCCCACTACCGATCCGTCACATTTCAGCATCAGCAGGTTTGCGTTTATACCCCGGATTTCGAACTCCTTAACTATAGCTTGGATAAACTTGTGAGTAATAGGAATTAACTGGGCGTTAAGAAATGCAGTTATAGCCCTTTCATAGGCTCCAAGATCCTGTGAAAGTTCGTGCCCGCACACCACAGGGTGACCTGTAAGTTCCTTTACAGCTTTTTTGACAGCAAGCTCATGTTCCGGGTTACGGTTACTGAAATATGAAGAAACTGCAAAAGCCGAAACCTTATCTTTTACCTTGAGGGCAAATTCTTCTACTGAGTCAAGGTCAAGAGCCTTCAGTTCTTCTCCGTCACTGTTATGTCCACCAGAAACCGCTATCCAGTAGTCTGTAGGAAGTTTCTCAGGAATAATATAATCTCCTACCATGATTAACCCTACCGGAAACCCCGTACTTTCCAGAATGGTATTTGTAGACAGGGTTGTAGATACAGATACCAGTTTAATATCTTTAAGATGCTCCGGGTTCAGCGCATCAATAGCGTTTTTCATTCCAGGGAGAGGATCGGGGTATGTAGTTAGCGCTTTACTGGATTCTATCACAGATCCATCTGAATCTCTAATGATAGCGGCATCAGTATAAGTGCCCCCTGCATCGATTCCAAGACTAAAGTGCATTTTTAACCTCTTTTGGGAGTTATATATAACTTCCGGGATTTCCATACGATTTTTTAATTCAGACTACTTTTAATTCAGACCATTTTTAAATTCGGGGAATTAAGTTTTCTTTAGAAAGTGATATGATTCAGAACTCTCTAAATCAGGTGTCGATTTAGACTCATATACGTAACTTGGATATCTGTTAAATCTTGTAGTAGCTATGGATAGCTGCTAGAATTAAAGAAACGGGCTGTTTTCTTATCTTTCGGTTTTCATATTGGTTTTTTCACGAAAGTCAAAGCATGAAGCCCACTGTTTTAGCTGTTGGTAGTTGACACCATTATTACCATATTATTTTATTATTTCTACGTTTTTATTTTGTTAAAATAAACTTGCCTTTTCCCCTTTCTTCTCGTTAGAGGATCTACCTCTGTTTTTGAAATTCTGGTTTCTTTCCGGGACGGGCTCGATTTTTATCAGTACGTATGTATTTTCTGTAAAAGCTGCTTTCAGCCTCTCTTCTACGAGATTTGCTATCTCTGCAGCTTCCAGGACACTCAGGGAGTTATTCACATTAACAATGGCATTGATTGCTATACCTTTCCCTATCCTGCGAGTTTTAAGTTCTCCGGAACCCGTGACGTTTTCGGTTTTGTTTATAATCTCCTTGATTCTGAGGTTATTTTCTTCATCAAGGGAGGCTTCTATCAGTTCATTTACAATTTTGTAAAGAAGTCTCCCTGAATTTCCAAGGAGATAGAGGCTTAAAAGAAGCGCAGCGAAAGAATCAGCTATATTAAAGTTTTTTCCAGGCAGAAATGTGCATCCTATTCCTAAAATAACAAAGCAGGATATTAATACCTCTTTTATTGGGATTATTAACAAGCGTTTTACTGAAATAATTGATACGTCTTTTACAGGTATACGAGCTTTTGAAAAATCCTCTTTAGTCTGTAATTCAGGGTTTTCTGTCAGAACAGCCACAATATTTCTTAATATAAAGGCTGAGGTTGCTGCATAAAGTGCAATAATTTCAGGAGTTTCGGGCTCTTTACCCTGCAAAAACATGAGTATTTCCCCAGAATTCAGGGAAATCATATGAAAACTTGCAAAAAGAAGAATAAAAGCCCCTGCTCCCATGCAGAGGGTTGTGATTTTTCCATGCCCGTAGTTGTGGCTTTCGTCTCCAGGCTTGCTTCCAATCGAAAAATCCAGGAGTTTTATACACTCATCAATAAATTCAGAGAAGGAACGAACTGCATCGGCAAGAAGCAAAGTACTATTTCCCAAAATCCCGGCTAGCAGTTTGAAAAGTGTCAGTATCAAACTCAAAGCAAGCTCTGTATAAGATCTATTGCGGATTTTATTGTGGGTTTTGTCAAGCTTTTTATCCGCTTGCATTCGAAGTTCACCGTTAATTAGCTTTTTCAATCTTTTTTCTAGTGGGTCTTTTTATTCCAATCAAACCTTTTTGAAAATGTTTGTGCCACAATGCACTGGTCGATCACGCCGATAGAGTTCGGGAATAAGTTACTCAAATTCAAATGTTGCTGTGGTTTTCGCTCAAGTCTTTTTTGAAAAGGCTTGGTAACAAAACGAAAACTATTTCTTTAAATTGGATAGGCCCTCGAGTGCCTGTGTCTTTATAACGCGGTCACAATACAGTGTTTAGTCACTCGTGCAATAATATTGGGAGGATTGGTAAACACAGGTTTAATACCTGTACTTGCCTGAAGAGTCGTTTTTAGCTGTTTTTCCGTTTTTCCTGCAATTTTAGGATTTTATATACTTATTGAGGTTGGTGCAGGTCTTTTCATCAGGTACTCGAGGGTTTTACTCAATGACTGCTGATTATTTTACTATTAGAGTGGGATTACAGTTTTTCCGTGAATTTCGTTCATTACCATGCCAAGAGCTGTATAAAGAGCTCCAAGGCCCATAACAAGTCCTACATAGCCAGCCACTATAAGCAACCCTGTACTGCCGGTTGCGTTTACAACAGCAAGCAACATAAATAACAAAAATAATGTAACAAATACAAATTGGAGGGCACGGACTCCTATTCTCATAGTAACGATCAGCATAACAAAGGTATAGACGCCCCAGATAAAGAGATAAGCGGCCATAGCAGTTCCGGACGAAGCCTCAGCCCAGCCGATTGCAGGCATAACAAGCAATCCCGCCAGTGAGAACCAGAACAGACCGAAAGCAGAGAATGCAGTCCCTGCAAAAATATCTCCTTTTTTCCAGGACATAATTCCTGCAAACACCTGGGCAAACCCACCCAGAAATATTGCCATGGAGACGATCATTGATTCTACAGGATATATCCCTATGTAGCTCAGACTTAACAGAACTGCGGCAAGGCCAAGGCCGGTAAAGCCCAGAGGGGCAGCATTTGCAGTCTTGTCAACTATTACAGTAGCAGTTCCCACGTTTTCGCTCATGGTTTCACCTGAAGCCATAATTCTAAAAAAGTTAAAAAAAGAAGTTTAGGGCTTAGAGCCCATAGTTTTCGGGTCTGAAAACGGCAACTTCTTGTTTGAACTTGGTCAGGTTGTCGCTCATGAACTGGTCAGCATCATCGGTGAGGGCTTCGAGATCGGCCTTAACTTTTGCAAGAGCATTGGTTTCGAATCTTGTAAGTCTGAGTTTGCCGGAGTTGGTACCTTCTTCGATGATGTTGCAACATTCGATTGCTGCGTTCTTTGCACGGAGGTAGTTGTTCTCTCCATCTTTTGCGATTGCCTGTGCTACTCTGTAGGCATTGTCGTAAGCAATCACATAGCCCTGTGGGTCTCTGTATTTGTCCGAGAGCACGAGAATGTCTCTGAGATCCTTTGCTTTTCCGGTCTTAAGGGCAACGTTCATCATGGAACAGTCGTATGCAAGGGTCTCGGACCAGCACTGTACAGTTGTACCGCCGAATTCACCGTGGTATTCAACGGATTCGTTGGACCAGAGGTCACAGCACTGCATAACAATGTTACCCATCAGGTCAGAGTGAGCACAGGTTGAGGTCTTACCTTCCTGAGCAATCGGGACACCTGCAATGGCCTTTATGATGCTGTTCTCGTAACCACAGTCCTTTCCGGGGCCGACTGCACCGGCTTCATATGCACAGAGAGACCTGGCTGCAGAGATTGCCCTTGCAACAATTGCAGTTGTGTGGGCAAGGTTCTTGTCAAGCAGACCGCCTGCAATGAACATTGCAGTGTTTGCCTGGGCACAGTCCGTATCACCTGAAGATACAGTTCCTGTCTTCTTTGCAACATCTGAAATGTCCTTCCAGACCATTTCCATGTCCATACTGCCGAGCACACCGATCCCGAAGAGGATGCCTGCAGTGTCGTTCCTCAGAATAGAATAGTCAAAGATTTCCTTACCACCCATTGATTCAACTGCAAGCATATCTGCACCATTATTGGCAGCTTCTTCAAAGGCTTCCATAAAGGTGCTGTACTTGTCTCCTCTGAGATCTAGGTAGTCCCTGGTCTCACGGATATCTCCAATTGTATGGCGGAGTGCACATTTTATACCGTATTCATCATGATATTCTTCCATGATGGTCTTCTGGGCATGTGCAACAGCTCCTCCCCACTCAGGGTTGTTGGACATCTGCTGGACGTGTTCAGTTTCAAGCACAATAGAGGGTGCTCCTATTTGAACCATCCTTGACATAACGTCGGTGGTGATCCTTTCATACTCTTTTATAAGCTTTTCTTTGGATACGCCGGCTCCAGGCCTTGGGGCGTAGTTTATTTCGGGAGTCGTGTAACCGGCACCAATCTCAAGGCCAAGCCCTGCTTTTACAGGGAATTTTGATTGCCCGAAAATCAGTTCATCTGCGTTAGCGTAAGCCATTGAAGTGTATTTTTTTACCATTTTTGCTCCCTCCTCAGTGTTTGTGGAACTCCTCTCTTAATGCTGTGATATCTTTGGTACCTGCAACGATTGCGTCAGCAATCTTAGGGGCGTCTGCAGCTTCTTCACCATAAACCCCAAGTTCATACTGAGACACGAAATCCTGGTTCACAGCACCGCCACCACATGCGAATGGGAGTTTTATTCCCTTTTCAAGGAGCTTGTCATTAACTTCCTTGAATGCATACATGGTGGTTGTCATAAGAGCAGTACCTGTGAGCATTATTGGCTTTTCTTTTTCGACTGCAGCGATTACTTCGTCTACAGGAACATCTCTTCCAAGGTCAATTACCTCGTAGCCATTTGCTCTCAGAAGGGCAGCAACAATGTTCTTTCCGATGTCATGGACGTCGCCTTCTGCAACATGGCAGACAACCTTGCCCTTTGGCTCGGGAACTTCGGTGGTCTGACTCTTACAGAATTCGATACCTGCCAGCATGGCATCAGCAGACATCATAACGTTCGGGAGGAAAATGATACCATCGTCGTAGAGTTGGGTTACAACTCCCATTCCTACCATCAGGGCATCATCGATAAGGTCGATTGGCTTCTTGCCTGCATCGATAGCAGCCTGGAGTGCGTCAACTACGTCATCCTCTTCTCCTTCATAGATTGCTTTTGCAACAGGATAGATGAGGTCGTCTTTGGGATAAAGCTCTTCTGCAGCTTCATCAGGTGTCATTTCCTTTTCGAGGGCGACGTTGTAGCGTACTAATATGCCGTCGATGTCTTCCAGTTTCAAATCCAACATATTTTAACCTCCATTTAGCAAAAGAGTCTCGGATTGCTCAGATCGTTGACTCTGCAAGTTACATCTCCCTGAAGTTTTTAAGCGTTTTTACCAAACGCTTCTCGAATATAATGTCAGAGAATTCAAAAACCTCCAGATCGAATTCCTTCCATTGAGGGGGATTGGATAACTTTGAGTGGTGTACTGATCATTCAGAAACCGGATTTCAATCCGTTCTCTCGTTTTTCAAGCTTTCTGAAAAGAGCTTTTGAGTTACTTCCCGTTTTTACCCATTTTTTAAGCTTTTTTCAGAAAGTTTTTAAGTCGCCAGGTTCATATCTCTTCTATTTCCGATTCTCTATTTCCTGGCTCTAAAGGATTTTTTCCAGTTAATTCTGATAAGTGTACTCCCTTTAGTATTCCGGGATGCACTTGCAGATCACAGTTAGATTTTATTGCATATACCTTCACCTATGTTAATTTTTGAATTGCTATAATTTTATAATTCTCTTCTCAATTTTCTCTGCAAATGATTTTATTAAAAAGAAGTGTTTTTTTCTCCCTATTGATCTAATCAACGAGATCAAAATTTACTGGTTGATTGTTTTACATTCCAGGAAGATTTTATTACAGAGGGTGAAGATATGGAGATTCTTATTTTGAGCGTGGAGGTTATCAATTTAATTTGTTTTTATTGTGGATTTAAATCAGGCAAAATGAGGTAAATAAAGTATATTTTTGAAAGCACACAAGTGAAATGAATTTCCTGTTCAATTCACCTCAGAAATCCCCTAATTTCTTACTTCCGATGAGAATTGTGTGAAAGCTCCCATAACTCTAATCTTTTAGTTCTCTGGGATTTATTCAGATTCGGTTTTTGCCGTTTTTCAACTCTTTTTTAAACAGAGGCAAGCTATTTTCCTGGCAGGTTATTCAGTTTCTGTTTTTAATTTTTTAAGAATCAGGCTTCTTTATAACTGTTTAATATTATGCTGTTACTCAAAAGCCAGTTTTCTCCAGATGGCTGAAAGGGTACTTTATCCTCTATCTGAGGGATCATCTTCCGGATAGGGGGCGATGAGCATTTTATGATATATAAAGTTTTTGTGTGCCAGGTCAAAGCTGTCCTGATCCGGAAATATTTTCCTTCCTCATTTATCTTCATCCATGCCGCAACATCCTGAATCGGAAACTTTCAAACCGGAAACATTCTTCCTACTGTAGTTTCCTTCTCCCTGCCAGGCTGAAGTATGGATTATTCTTTCTCTAGGGTAAGAAGGTTCAATAAAGAAGGCCTAAGTTATCAAACTCTGTCTTTATAACCTGCAGGCCCTCCTCACAATCCTCAGGAGATTTGCCGCCTGTGATCACCAGTTTGCCAGAGCTGAATATGAGCACTACTACCTTGGGCGACTCAAGTCTGTAAACAAGCCCAGGAAATACCTCTGGCTCATACTCTACGTTCTCCATACCAAAGGCTATAACAATGGTATTCAGGTTCAGGTTTGTTTTCAAATCAGCGGTGGCAACAATGTTCTGAATATGAACCTCAGGTTCTAAATTTATTTTCTCGCATCCAATGGACTGGAGCGTGTTAGCCAGATTGATTATGGCCATCTTAGCGTTTTTGACGGTCTTAGCTCCGGTACATACCACTTTTCCTGAAGTGAAAATCAGAAAAGCAGCTTTTGGATTCTCAATTCTGTAGACCAGACCAGGGAACTTAGCTTTGTTATATTCTGCTCCTTCCAGTCCGGCCTCTATCTTCAGCAGGTCGAAATCTTCCGCCAGGGTGGTGGATGCCACCACATTCTCTATAGTTATTGTATACTCCATACAACATATATCTTAGATGTTCTATTGAAGCTATTGTCGGTTTAAATCACAAAATGCTTAAAAATTAGTGGTTTGTATAGGACAAACAATCTAACGCAAATATTATATAAATAGCAAAATTGGTTGCCTACCAGTACGCAGGTGATGTTTTCATGATCACGTTTCCAGTTTAATAATTATTTCTTTTTCATGTGTTAAAATAGGTCTGCTGTAACAACCGAATTGCATAGTCAAAGGTCAGAAATATCACAAAGAATATTCAAAAAAGAACACCAACCAAATAATAAAGGAAGGCCAAAATGTAAATATTCCTCTTATGTAAACTCTGTCTGTAGATATTGATTTCGATGTGATCGATAAGTTCAAATACCAACCAGTGGAAAATGAAATCAATTGCCAGCAATTAAAAAAATCAATTTAGAGAAATTTAATGAAAAATTGTTAATGAATTAGAGCGGCCATTCGGAACTACAGTAAATCGGAACTACTGTACCCGGTAATTACTTTCCTGAACCAAAAATATTCTTCCGCCCAAAGTTTTTCAGCTTAAAAAATGATCATTGCCTGCTATAACCTGGTTTTTTCTTTCCACTTTTTGAAGGAAAGCTGCTTTTCTTTCAGACATCTGCTTATTGTTATCCACAACTTTAATAAGTTCATCTCTGGACACGGACGTTACCGCAGAAAGTACCTTTACTCTTGATTGAGATTTTCCTTTTTTAAGGCTTCCATTTTAGGGATTTTATGCGCAGAAGTTACACTTCTCTTTATCGGATTTTCCTGACGCCTGAAAGAAAGCTTAATGTGGTTTATGTAGTTGGGT
>NZ_LZPK01000173.1:0-19693 GCF_001729375.1 Methanosarcina sp. A14
GTTCATCAAACTCAAACGTTACTAGGGGTTTTCGGTCAAGCCTTTTTTAAAAAAGCTTGCAGTCAAACCTTAAACAGAGGGTTGTAACCGCGCCCGTCGCATAGTCCAAAACGAAATTTGGGTAAATCAGACGTCCTGAGCTCGTTGAGGATATAGCCTTTCTTACCCCCGAATTCAGCCCTCTTGAGCAAAGCGTAGCGTAGCGAAAAGGGCACCGTCCTCCCGAGACGGAACTCGGGTAGCGAAAAAGGCACCGTCCTCCCGAGACGGAACTCGGGTGACGGGACTCGGGCGTTACAGCATACCCATATCTTTGAGCCTATTGGGTAGGTATACCTCGGTTACGAAATCAAGGCCTTTTCCTGCAAAAGCCTGCTGTTCGGCCTTTTTCCCTATATCGAGCTGGAGCTGAATTTGTTCTTTCCAGTAGTCGGATTCGAAACGCGGGTCGGAAAGTTCGCTCCGCAGTGCGTTTATATCCTGTTCTGTAAGCTTGTCGGTCGAGAGTTCGTATTCTACTATGTCTGAGGGCTGGAGACCAAGGAACTTGGCTGCGGGGGTTGCCATAAATTCCGAGAGATGAGCGCTTTTTATAGCCCCGTAGGCAACCGAGGCATAGATCCTGTAAGACCATGGATCGCCGTCTGTAAAAACGGCTACGGGAATACCTAATTCCTCGTTCATGCGCTTGATAATCCTGCGGGTTGACCGGGCAGGCTGGCCTTTAAGGTGGACAAGGATCGCATTGTAAGCTTCGTCAAATCCGTTTTCCATCAAACGTGCGTACATACCACCGGTTTCTATAGCAATAATCATGCTTGCATCATGGGCTTTGAATTCGATATTTTCCACATTGAAGGGGATCTGGTACCCTCCTTCCCCCACGTCCTTCTGGCAGTGAATATTCCGTTCTCCGCGATTTGTCTGTTCTGTAATTTCAATAGGTCCGAACATGGTAGCTCCGTCTTCTTCAGGGCGCATATGGAAATACTCTCTCTGAAGGTTTGTGAGGAGTTCAAGATCTTCGATCAGACGATCGCTCTCAGCCTGTTCTTTGAATTTCGCAGCTTCCCAGCCTTCCGAGATATAGTAAAGTTCTCGAAGCGTTGAACCGCGGTTTTGGGCAAGGTGCTCGTTTATAAGGAACTCGGTGGCATAAGTGGTTTTCAGGAGCTGGAATGCTCCTTTTACGGTTTTTGCACTCCTCTCGCTTTCCCGGCCTCCGTAGACCCAAACATCGCTCTCGTCGGAATATTCCAGATTTGACTTTGTCCTGCTCGGGAGGCTGATGCTTGGGACAACCTCATCTTCAAACTGGTTGTAAATCTTCTCTGCAAGCCCAAACAGCTTTTCCCTTGCCAGGATATCTCTCTGAGCTTTTTTATTATCTATTCCTCTAGCCATTTTATGCCCCCTTAAAGGCTTTTGCCCCGGTTACAAGCTCTTCTTCAAGCCCTTCAACAACAAGGTCCGGAAATTTTCCAAGTTCTTTGTCGGTTGCAGATTCTATCCTGTAGCTTAGCACCTTTGAAGACCCAGTTGCTGCGGATATATCCCATACATAATCGTAATCATTGCCCAGAGTCACAACCTTTGGTTCAGGCTTTGCTCCGAGTATTGTCCAGGGCAGCATCTCATGAACCCTGAAAGAGTAGGCAGAGGTTCCGAAATTCTTGACCTTTATTACAACGTCTGCAGTCCCATCCTCGTTCCTCTTCACTTTTCTGTGTACTAGCAGGTTTCCCATAATCTTTGCAACAACAGGATTAATGTCAGGAACATCTTTTTCCAGGATATTAGCAACCTTTACAGCCATCTTAGGGAGAACCTTTGTAATAATAATCTCTTTTTCCCGACGCTTCTTGAGGTTACTCTGCTTACTCAGGTAGTGCTTGAGCTTTCTTGCAACATCCTTGATCGCGAGGTCAATCTCATCCTTGATTACAGGAATGTCAGCAATAGCATCTTTTGATTCTGAAGTGAAGGGCACATTAATAGAAGCAACATGTATCAGGAGGATAGCCGGTCCTACAGGAACTCCTCCTCCGGGCTGGTTTAAGCCATACTGTTTCCATTTAATGTCTTCTACGGCATGTGTGGTCACACAGCCTCCCTGCTGGTAAAGCAAAGGCACACGGTTAGCAAAACGCATTATACTGATCTTTTCTTCTTTTGGAAGGTTTCCCCCGTAAGCGAGTCCCACTTCCACCACGAAAGGATTTCCTGAATATACTGCGGGTTTTCGGGTGCTTGTGGCAATGAAATCCACATTCGTTTCTTTTTCAAGCCCCCTGTAAATCAGCTCTTCTCCTATTGGGGATAGACAGTCTGTGGGAGGAGCCATGATCTTTACTTTCTCAAAAGCCTCAATTAGTTTTCTTGCCTCGTGGCGGCCAAGGGCATGCGGGTCGATCTCAGGGTCAAGCCCTGAAGCTTTGCAAATTTCCTCGGCAGTTAACAGCCCAATTTTGCAAAAAGAGTAGCGAAGAAATGGAGCAAGTTTCTGGCGCTCAGTATAATGGAGCATCTTCATTAGAGTGCCAAGCTCTATACCTTCAGGGTGGGGAAGAATTTCTTCGGCTGGCTTGGGCATCTTATCCGTAGCTCTTTCAAAAACCTCCTCATTGCCGTCAGGTTCTATAAGTGTAATTCTTGCATGGGGATTCACAATTGCAGTAGCTTTGAGGTACTCGTAAATGGACTGCCTTCTTCCTTTTACGTAGGCAGCCTTCATTTCCAGCTCGATCTGAGTCCCGTGCGGGCGGAACCAGTCTTTTATCTCGTCTTTCAGGATATCGGGCTCATTCGTGCTGGTATTGATCATAAGCTCGTAATAATGTGCAGGGTTACCGGAGCCGGTTTTGGAGAGGATTTTCGTCTGCTTTCCCGCAGTCATCTGGGAATAGAGCACGGCTGCAGAAATCCCTATTCCTTGCTGTCCCCTGCTTTGCTTGAGGGCATGGAACCTGGAACCATAGAGAAGTTTTGCAAAAACTTTGGGGATTTGTTCTTTTATAATTCCTGGCCCGTTATCTTCTATAATAACAGTTACGTAGTCCTGTCCGGTTCTTTCAATCTGGACAAGAATATCGGGCAGAATTCCTGCTTCTTCACAGGCATCCAGAGAATTGTCAACAGCTTCTTTTACGGTTGTTATGAGGCTTCGAGGAGCCGAGTCAAAACCCAGGATCTGTCGATTTTTTTCAAAAAATTCTGCGACACTTATTGACTTTTGATTTTTGGCAAGTTCTTCTGCAATGGTGAATTCCATGAAAATTTACCTCAGGTTGGAAAATCAATGTAACTTCATATTGCTTTAAATATTTTTTACAAATATCTAAAGCAGGAATTTTGCCTTAAAAGTAATCCCATCGTTATTTTTACTTTTATACCATTTTGCTATTCTAATGCTTTGCGATTTTCGTGTTTTGCTGTTGTCTAGTACTAACTGGTTTAGTGGTCTACTTTTCTGGTCTTTTATTCTTTTAGCGCTTTAATGTTTTAGCGTTTTAATGTTTTAGCGCTTCACTATTTTCTGACAACAGTATACCTTCTGTTTATTTTATGTGTTTCGGCTTCTTTACGTGGTAGATTTCAATAGTTTCATATATTTTTAAAGTACCCGCTAAAAACATAGGAAAATAGTTTTACAACATGAAAAAATATCATTCTAACGCAGGAAAACAGTTTCATATTATAAAAACTAACTTTATAAAACACAAAGCAAATCTGTTTTTTAAAACATTTTTCTCCATTACTGACTGTTTCAAGCAGGTTTAAATTCTTTAAAACCATTTTAAATTTTTTTTAAAATAATACCCAACAGTTTAGGTCTCAATAAATGGTTAAGGTAGAAAGCCATGACCTGCTAAAAAATATGTTGCTTCCGTTTTGTCGTTCCTTCTGTTTTATCCTGACAGGATGCGCTAATTTTTTAGCCGGAGAATTAAAGTTCTGCTCCGACAATTGTCTTGGTGGTTATTACGGTTTCGCTTTCCCTGACTCTATCTACCACGTCGTTCAGGATAGTCATGTCTTCAACATCTATTATTATTACAAAGTCATACTCCCCAAAGACATGGTAAACATCCTTAATTCCCTCGATGTTCTTCAATTCTCGGTATGCTGCCTTTTCATAACCTGGCAGCACGTTTATCATTGTGATCCCTACTACCATGTATATAAGGTAACGGCTGCAAGTTATTTATCTTTTTTCCGAAAACCGAAAAAAACTGATATAACTGATTTTGGTCCTCTACTCTTTAATTTATTATCCGCATAGTTCCAAAGGTTGAAAACTTAACATTTTTAGACTTATTAAAGTTAACCGACTTCTTGCACTCTGTTTATTATTGTCACACTTTTACATTAAAAGTTCATATTTGAAAATCCAATTTCTGCTTAACTTCAAAATGTTTATATTCAAAAATATATCATCCGACTATGATACTAATGGTAGAAGAAAAATTATTTTATAAATATCAAAGTCTTAAAACAGAAAAGGACTGCAAATGCAAGGATATAATTTATGCTATAGAGAACTTAGCTAATAATCAACTATTTTTCAGAAGGCCCGATAAATTTAATGACCCTTATGATTCTAGGACATATTGGTGCTTGAATGGAAAAAGAAAAAAGCATATTAATCATCTTATGCATGTTTATGGTTTTACTCAAGAAGAGTCAGAACACATAATTGACGATTCAATTGCTCAAGGCAAGATGACAATAAACGGAGATTTAATTTGTTATGACCCAGCAGTGGAGATAAATCTTGATTTTAATGGGTATTCATGGAGGGATCTTCATGGATATTCACAAAAAAAATCTTTGCCGAAAGTTTGCTGTTTTAGTGGAAAAGATGATAATATTTTAATGTGGAGTCACTATGCTGATTCTCATCAAGGCATATGCCTTCGTTTTAGATCTAAAAAAGATTGGGATAATGAATTAGGTGAATATTATTTAGAGTTTGATAGTCGTGATAATTCACTTCCATTACAATCAGCAGTTGTATATCCATTTCACAATTTGTTCAATAAGAAGAAGTTTTTAACAGTTACCTATAAGAAGAAAGATGAAATTTGTCCTATTGTAAATTACTTTGACACTGATAGTGACTTGAAGATTACCAAATGTTTATTGAATAAGTTTTGTGATTGGCATTATGAAGAAGAATATAGAATGATTATTACTCGCAATGACATAATTAATGGACTGCTTTCTTCTGATGAATTCGAAAAAGGATTATTGAAGTACCGAAAAGAAGATTTGGAAGGTATTGTTTTCGGCATGAGAATACCTCATGAAGATGCTAAATTAGTTTATAATACAGTCAAAAAAAAGTATCTCAATGAAGGTATTAACGTAAATTTCTATGAAGCTAAAGAAGTTCCCCGTAAATATGAAATAAAAATTGAGGGTCCAATAATTGACATCGAGAAATATATTGACAGCCGTCCTAAATCCATACTCCTGTAAAATTCAAAATGTACAATGTCTTTTATTTCAAATTTTAACTATGAAATAACGGCTGCAAGTTATTATCTTTTTTCCGAAAACCGAAAAAACTTATCGAGCTAGTTGGGACTGAACATTCTCTTACTTATTATTCAGTGAAGTGAGTCTGAAGGATAAACATTTTTTTGACAGCCTTTTTTTTGAAGTTAGCGATTGTTTTAATATTATTAGTGTATAATACAAGCGCATGCCCTCAGAGTCTCACAGGGACGAAGATATTTTCGAATCCCAGTATATTGATAAATATCTGAGCGAGTACGCTAGTGTTTCGTCAATAGTACGTGAGGCGTTGCCTTTTGAACTTATTGCTACTGTTGGAGGGGTGGCTGCAGGAATTATATTTTCGGGGATGACAAAAGAACTTGAAATGATACCGGGATTAATTGTGATTTACCCCGGTGTGCTGGGGCTCAGGGGAAATATTTCCTCTACCCTTGGCTCAAGACTTGGCAGTGCAATTCACCTGGGGCTAATAACAGAGATCGACAGGCATAATCCCGAACTCATGAATAATATCTCCGGTTCCCTTATCCTGAGTGTTGTTACCGCTTTTATTCTCGGAATTCTCGGGCACTTTGTAACCCTTGCTCTGGGCTTTGAAAGTGTCGGTGTCTTTAAACTTACTCTTATATGCGTGATTTCAGCTTTTACTTCCGGGCTAATTCTCTCTTTTGTTGCAACTCTGCTTGCCATAGGGACGTTCAGATTTGGTTTTGATCCTGATAATGTTGTTACGCCTTCGATTGCAACTATCGGGGATATTGTTTCTATGCTCATGCTTTTCCTCTCAGCAAAACTGGTGGTGATGTTTTGAGGAAAACAGGGCGTCAGACTCCTTACTACACAATAAACGGCATCATTCAGCGCGGGTTACCAGTACTTATAGTTACATGTGTGATGGGAATTGTTGTAGGGCAGATCCTGAATTCCAGAGAAAAAAGCCTTATATCTATGCCAGCGATACTGATTCTTATTCCTTCTCTTATCAAGATCGGCGGAGATACCGGCAGCATGCTTGGAGCCAGGCTTTCTTCGGCTTTCCATATGGGGCTTGGAGACAATCTCAGAAGTAATCCGGTCGTACACAATAGTGTTATTGCAGCTGCAATCGTAGGATTTGTTTCTTCAATTTCTGTCAGCATACTGGTTTTTATGGCAAGCAGTTTCCTAGGGTTTGGGATGCCTTATCTCATCATTCTGAAAATCAGCCTCATTGCCGTTATCATAGAACTTGTCGTCGTGTATTCTGCAACTGTTGCCATAGCTTTTATTTCCCACCGATTCGGGATAGATCCTGATGATACGGTCATTCCTTTCATTGCAAGCCTTGGAGACCTCGTTGGGGTTACGGGAATTTTTGTAGCCCTTTACTTATTAAATATTTTATAAAAACAGTTTAACATATTAATTAAATGTTAGTTCTAATATAATTAGTTCATAATATTTTATCCAGGTTCTCAAAACCTGAATACTCTAAAAGTAATAATTAATAATTACTATTAAGTATATACTCATATACACCAGCATAAGGTAGAGTTGATCTAGAGACCATGTTCCCTAAAGAATTCAGATACAGTCCAAAGAACCTCAAAGATCTTTTGACTGAGATGAAGGATACTTCCGAACTCATGGTAGACCTTGCATACTCTGCAATGATTTACGATGATGAGGACGTTGCAGAAGAGGTACTCAATCTTGAAGATAAGATGGATACCCTCGATTATCACATTAAGATGGCCGCGATGTTAAGCACACGCAGGGTTGATGAGGCCGAAGGCCTCCTGGGTGTTTTACAGGTTGCTGCGTGTTCGGAAAATATCGCTAATGCTGCAGGCGACATTGCCAAAATAGTTCTTATGAATATGGGAATTCCGATGGAACTGAAAGTCGCTCTCAGGGAAGCGGAAGAGACCATAGTCAGGGCAACAGTCGCCGCAGAATCTTCAATGGTAGGACGTACACTTGGTGACCTCGAACTTGATATCGAGACAGGTATGTGGATTATTGCTATCAGGAGAAATGAGGACTGGATTTATGACCCTGACAAAGAAACCCGCCTTCGGCAGGGAGATGTTTTGATTGCCAGAGGGCATGATGAAGGAGTCACGCTATTTTTCGAGATGGCCACAACAAAGAAATTTGTACCAAAGGAGATCGAGCACGATAAGCTTTTAAAAGATCTTGAGCATGCCGTGGATATTATCGTCGATATGAAGAATATGTCCGAACTCTCGGTAGGACTTGCATACTCTGCTATTCTTTTTGACAACGAAGATATAGCGTATGAGGTTAGTGCCCTGGAGTCCGAAATGGACTCTATGAAATACGAACTTCAGCACTGGGTGCTTGAAACCGCAAAGCATTTTGAGGATGTAAACATGCTCAGGGGAATCCTCCACCTTGCAAGTGCCTCTGAAGCTATTTCCGACGCTGCCTACGGAATTGCGGATACTGTACTCAGAGACATAGAACTTCACCCCATTATCACCCTCGCGGTCAGAAACTCCGAAGAGGTTATAACCAGGCTCCAGGTAGAGAAATGCTCTCCTATAGTCGGAAAGACTTTTTCTGAATTGAAGCTTGAGACAGAAACCGGGCTGCATGTAATGGCAATCAAAAGGGCTGACCGCTGGGTCTACGCCCCGAAAGGCAATACGGTTGTTCAGGCAGGTGATATGCTTATTGCACGTGGGTCAAGGATTGGAGAAGGGGCGCTTATAGAGATGTGTGAGTGTAAACTGAACCAGTAATCCCTTTACCTGGCAAATCCCTTTACCTGGCAATTTTCAGATTTTCCTGTTGTTGGCGCAGGCTCATTTACAGGAAGTATAACCTGAAATGAGAATTTCTAAACAGTTTTGCAAATTTTTTGTTTTATTATTTTTGATTTGTAACTTTTTTGGAAGCTTACAACCTTCCTTATTGAGAGCTCACCAGCTTCGTCATATAAAAACTGACCTGAACACTCAACATTGCTATATAATAGAAAGAGTTAAATACATTTCATGCATAATATATATCATCTGAGTAAAAAACTCACGCCGGATTTCTGGCATATTCTCCTGCGTGAGTAAAATCAACCTCGAGGTAGGAGGAAGGGTTCTACTCCTTACCTTCCTCCTGCCTGAACAACTTGTGTTGTATGCTAAGTGGAGTAAAGTGCATAGTATTATGTGATAGTACAGACTGCATCTAAATTGCTCTTATAACATTTTGTCTATAACACCTCACTTTGAAACCTCAAGCACTTATCAAGGAAGCAATAATTTGCTTTAGAGAACTACTTTAATAATTTATTTAAAACTTATGGTTTCAAAAAAGTGAGAAACTTTCAAAGAGTATTCGGGCACTTGTTTCAGCTTCGCCAATACCTACTTCTTGTTTCCTGCCTAATTCGCTCCAGATATGGAACCACACATGACATTACTTTCTCTTATATGCTACAGGATTCAAAAGCCGAAAGAAAAACTCGAAGTCCATAACATGTCAAAAGTAAAAATTTAATTGAAAAATAAAGCCAGAGTGAAACCAGGCTATCAACATGAACTCAAAATTTACTATGCACTTATTTTTTTGGATAAACGGATTCTTTAGATGAACGATTCTTTAGATGAACGATTCTTTAGATGAACGATTCTTTAGATGAACAGCTGAGTTATATATAGCTGCGTTAGAGTGTTTCTTACTCCTGAATTCCCATATTAGATTGGATTTTTTTCTGAAGATTCTTTATTACCTGGAACTTCTCCACTTTTTCCTCGGAATCCGTATAGTTGATATTTTTAAAATTATCCAGAGCCACTTCAGCCACGATTGAAGAGTTATTTAATACCTTTTCTTCGGCCTGGACTCGCAGAGTCTCAAGTGCCCACTGGCACTGCAAAACTGCGTCATTAAGTTTCTTCTTTACAGATAGTTTTCCAATCTCTTCTATGGAAAGTGCTGTTGAACTTAGAGCTTCATCAAAGTAACTCTCTGCCGCAATCTTACCTATTTCCCCAAGCAAAAGCAGGCTGCTTACAGTTTCAAGTTCAAGGTTTTTTGCTGCAACCTTTTTCCCGATCTCTCCAAGACCGGTTACTGCACTGAGCACAACGTCCTCCATATTGTGTTTGGCAGCAGAGATTCCGATCTCTTTAAAGAGCAAAGAAAAAGCAATTACTTTTTCCTGATCCCATTGTTCTGGGAAGAAGTTCCAAATCTCCATTAGGGTTGTAGCAGCGACTTTTGAACCGGCTTCAAGCGAATGTACAGCTGCAGTTTTTCCCAGTTTTCCTGTTGCTATGAAGGTCTTGTCCAGGGCAGACTCAAGTCCCTTGTCTGCTGCTTTCCTTGCCAGTTTCCCGAGGGACAGGATAGAATTGATCGTAACAAGCTCCATCTCTCTCTCTGCAGCTGCCTGTGCACCACTCTCAATTGATAGGATAACTCTCTCGGCATCTGCCTCTTCATTCTCTGAAAGAAAATCCGCCGCAATTCCTGTAAGAGAATCAAGGGCCTGGAAAGCTCTGCTTTCATCTCCCTCATCAACTGCAGATAAACTTACTTCAACCGCCTCTGCCTCATTTAATGTAATCATTCTTTTTGCCCCTTTTTATTGTTAGTATCCCTCTTATTGGTAGCATCCGTTATTGGTAGCATCCGTTATTGGTAGCATCCGTTATTGGTAGCATCCGTTATTATTGATAGAAAACATTAAGCTTCAATTTTTTCCCGCAGATTTTATAATTCTTGCCTGTATGTTTCATCGCATATTTTCAATTTCAGATTGTTGCGTAAGATATACGGACTGCGCAGGAAATGGAGTCAGGCTTATTCTATGAAGTTACGAGGTTATTAGTGTTACTATTTTGTAACTGAAGCAGTTCGTTCAAAAAAGAGTTTCCGTTTTTTTCAAAAAGTAAATTTTGAATTCAGTCAAAATTACGTACCAATCAAAGGATTCTTTTATCCCTCTTTGTCTTTTTCCTCATAGTTAAGGGCGTTTTCCATAACTTTTTCGTACACTTCTTTGTCATCAAGTCCAACAATTCTTGCCCTTACTCTGTCTATAAGCAAGCTTATTTCCCTGAGACATTTATTGTCACATATTGTCACATTATCTGAGCTGATAGTGAAGATCGCATTGTCAAACTGTATCTATAATATAAGTACGGTTATTCTGGCTGCCTGAGAGCATGGGATGGGAGAAAATTGTAAGTTCTCTGTTGACTATTATATTTTCCCTGTACGCACCAGGGCTTACAAGGATCCTATCCCCTTCATGTGCATTATTAACAGCTTCCTGGATCAAAGCATAATTTCCGTTCCCACTGTTATTATCTCCACTGTTATTTACAGTGACAAATTTACAGTGACAACCCAGCCTCGGCTTGAGTAATTGCTGTCCAAAGTATAAATTGGAAAATTATGAGAATAGCCTGAGTGTCTTTCTTATTAATAGACCAATAACCGTTGAAATTAATAAACTTGACCAAAAAAATAAAACTTATTTTTTATGATAACTTGTAAGAGGAATAATTGAAATAAAAATCATTATGAAATATATATTCTGAAAAATATACCTTAAATGTTAAGGTTTCCTGAATTTCTCACGCCATTCAACAGTCGCTATAATTAGCATCATATTAAGTATTATACCGATGCAGCCCCTTGAATCAGTTATGTCGATTCTCAGTTTAACAGTTCCCATGAAATCCAGGGATTTCCTGGAACGCAATCAGAATCAAATCTATTAGAATCAAATCTATTAGAATCAAACAGTACTTTAAAGTTTTATAAATTTTCAATCAAGAGATTCGGCTTCGTGTATATATTCAGACCCATTGAGAGTGTCAAGAGCAAGTTTTGTCATAAGCACGTGACTTATTAAAAATTTTTCTTTAACTTCAAAAATCATTGTTCCTAGAGAATTGGCAGCTCTTATGATTAGATTCTCAAAGTCGGTAAAACCTGTATAAGAAGATTCACTCTCCAAAAGGACAGGGATATCCTGAAGGGAATCAGTTTCTCCTCCCTGTTGAGCAAGCAGGCTAAAAATACCCGGAAATTCTCTGGAGAAGAGAATAGCTTCTTTTCCAGGAGGTCGAGATAAGAGGATACATGACTTTGGAGGAAGAAATCCTTCATTTTCCGGGACCTGGATTCTCTGCTGCCCGAAAGTTTCTTTTCCTATGGATCCTATAGCAAGAGCCGCAGCAAGTGCCTCTCTTTCCGTCTTCTGAAGTGAGGCGGAGTTCGCAATTTCTCCAAGATATGCGACTGCGATCCTGACCGCAGACTCCATATTTTGCCCAACCGCCGCTTTACCGATTGCACAGAGAGAGTAAAGGATACTTAAACCGGTGTCAGTCATTTTCTGCTCTCTTGCAATTTCAGCCATTTTTCCAAGTGAAAAAAGTGATAAAAATACCCCAATTTCCATATTTTGAAAGACAGCCGCGCTACCTATGTCTCTTATGCAGATAACAGTCTTTTTTGCGTCGGGCTCGAGTTTTCTATTTATGTATTCGGTTCCTCGTTCCGTAAGGAAATCTATGGATCGTAATACGCCAAGCTCATCATTTTCCTTAACTGAAGTTAGCCCGAGATCTGTTGCCCCGGTTTCGTTTGAAATAGACGTTCAGAACACCCCACTAAAAGTTTATATCGGGAAAATGCACCTTACGGCCAGATAATCTTTCCTGCACTCCTTTCCCTGTAAAGAAGGCAGGTTGCGATTTAATATTAAACTGAGTAACTCAATATGAATAGTGTTATACTGAGCGTAACAGTTCACAAACCTGTACCTGGTGATCTTTTCTTTCCCCTGGAAATTTTATTCAGCTTATCTTCCAGTCTCTCAATTTTCAATCTTTCAAAGTGAAGGAGAGCTACTTCGGCAACTATGGATGCACTCATCAGATAGCGGTCCTCAGCATTAAATTTAATTGCTTCGAGTGAATAGGCTGCCTGAAGCAAAGCCTTATCAAGTCCCTGGCGATCTGCAGTTTTTCCTATATCCTGGATAGAGCGCACACTCATGTCTGCAGTTTCTTTCAGGTTTTTTTCAATCGCCCCTGTTCCTATCTCCTGCAGCAACAGTTCGGCATTTAATACCGCATCCTCAAACTTCTGACTTGCAGCAACCTTTCCGGTCTCTCCGAGAAGGACAACTGTGCTGCTTGCAACATCACCCAGCTTTTGCCATGTAACGCTTTTTCCGATCTCCCCAAGAGCGAAAATAACCGCAATTGTTCCCTTTTTGGCTCTTCGTGAAGCTGCGGTATTTCCCATCTCGCCAAGGTAGGAAGCTGCGATCTTTGCGGGAGTCTCCATTTTTTGTTCTGCTGCGACCTTTCCAATCTCTCCGAATGCGAGTGCTATGCTCACAAGAGCATTTTCCATATTCTGCTTGCATGCTTCTGTGGCAACCTGAGGAAAAAGGAGAAGTGTATTGACAACAATTGGTTCAAGCCTGGCAATAGCTGCCGCTTTCCCTATCTTATTCATATATTCAATCAATCTTTTTGTGTCGGTTTCCTGCCCTTCTTTTGCATATTTCAGTGCAAGCTCAAAGAGGTAGTTAAGGACTTCTTTGATTTCGGTTTCGTTCTTCTCATTAATCAGAGTAAGTCCCAGTTCCAAAGCTTCGTTTTCATCGAGCGGTAGAATAATCCTTCATGCCCCCAGGTTCTCTCTCAAGTAAGTATGGATATGTGAGAATATTAGCTTTATCATGGGAAAAAAGCACTGTTGAAAAATATTTTGTTACATGCACCTATTGAATAACTCGTATATGTTATAATGAAAATCCTAACTACAACAAAGTATAAATATTACTTATAGGTAATAAGAATCCGGTTGCTTGCGGGTAGATTTTAAAGCCTCATTTCACACACCACGACCAAAACGATTATCATGAAGGATAAGTTTCATTCCCTTCTTCTTGTCCATCTCTAACCGTTTTCTCGCAAGCAGCTATTATATTTTTTTACAAATCTGAAATTCAAGAAGCAGTACCGATTGTAGGAAACTCATTTGAATAAACTTATTCGAGCATTCAATGATTTCTTCTTATCAAAATCAGCCAGTTTGAATTATGTACTGGCGCCTGAACTAAGAAAAATCCTGTTCAGTCATATCAACTGCCACAACATTATGCAGTAAATTTTGAAAAGAGTATTGTAAAACTTCCTAGGATTGATGAAGTTAAAGCAATTCTTCACAGGCGGTTGAAGGTACTCTAAAAACAGCAACTATTTCAAGATAAAACAGAAATCATTTCAAGATAGAACAGCAATCATTTCAAGATAGAACAGCAATCATTTCAAGATCCTACACTGAAAAATATTTTATAAGTATTCTTGTGGAAGATGGATAAGAACAGCCTACAAAACAGGAATTTTCAGAATCTACCACAAGTAGGAATAGATGTTGGTATCAAAGATTTTTCAGTTCTTTCTACAGGAGAAAAAATGGAGAACCCTAAATACTTGAAAAATTCTCTTAACCGGTTGAAAGTCCCGCAAAAAAGAGTAAGTAGAAAAGTTAAAGGTTCTAAAAATCGAGAGAGGTTCTAAAAATCGAGAGAAGGCAAGACTGCTATTTTCAAAACTCCATAAAAAATTAGCAATTAGATGAACGATTTCCAGCATAAACTCTCTTCTAAACTTATCAGCGAGAACCAAGCTATTGCGCTGGAAACACTGAGTATTAAAGGCATGCAAAAAAATCATTGTTTAGCTCAAGCTGTAAGTGATTCTGCATGGAGTAGCTTTGTTACAAAATTAGAATACAAAGCAGGATGGTTCGGTAAAACTATCCTGAGAATAGGACAGTTTGAACCCTCATCTAAACTTTGTAATGTCTGTGGATATTATAACCCTAATCTGAATCCTAATGCTAGAGAATAGGAATGTCCTGATTGTAATACAAAACATGATAAGGATATTAATGCTGCAATCAATATCAAAAAATTCTCACTTCAAAATCAAAATCTTATAGTTACTTGACACCTGCGGAACACGGGGATGGGTTTGGGAACTTGTTCTCAAAAGAGAAAGGAATGAACTAGGAGCTTCTCACTTGAAACTAACCCGAAAGGCAGAGGATTCAGGGAGGAGTAGTTCACGTGAGTCTAATGGAAATAGGTTTAGAGAAGATTTCTATAGAGCCTTATTTTCGACTTTTTATCGTCGGTACCGGGCAGCCAGCAGTTCTTATAACCTCATCGGCAAGACTGCCTAATAAAAATCTTCCAATTCCACTTTTTCCCTGAGTTCCAACAACAATTAGATCAACTTCTTTTTGTTCTGCAAATTCAGTGATTGCACGAGCTGGTCTGCCAGATAGTATGAAGGTCTCAAGATTTACACCCTGTGCAGTTTCCTTTACCCAATTGACTGCTTCTTCCTCTTCTTTTCTAATTCTTTTATATAGATTTCCTGCAATTGAAACTTCAATAGCAGATTTCATGAGGCTCTCATCCATTACATAGATAGCATAGACTGTGGACCCACATGCACAGGCAATTTTTATGGCTGCTTCAACCGCAGACTTATTTTTTTCAGATACATCAGTTGCTATCAATATTTTTTCGAATAACTTTGAATTAGTCATAGATTATTTCCTGCTGGCTAGTTGACATTCAATCTTGATTTGCTGTTAGAGTTAAAAAAGAAGGAAATCAAGATAAAAATTGTGGGCTAAATATTGATTTATTCCAAAGTTATCTCCTAACCTCGTTTCCGAAATAAACTAAGTGCTACAAGTAACCACACAGCCAGCTGCTTTATGAAAAAATTGATTAATATCTTTCACTCGCATATTGATATTGAAGGATAAAACAAGTACAAATGTAGCTAAAAATATAAGGAAGTTACATAACAACGGTTCTCGGAGAAGTTTTTCATTCCCACAGCAAGCTAGCGAGGTATTCAAATGAAATAAATATTTTAAAATTTCGTATAAAAAAATATATTAATTCTCAGACTATAAATTCTTTTGAAAATTACTTATGTCAATTATTTTTCGCGATTAACGATATTTATTATAATAGAAAGTTTTAAATTTAGTATAATTATATAATTTTTTGAATTAAAAAACATCTTTTATTGTGAGTGGGTCAACAATTAGTAACGATAGGCATAGTGCGACTAAAGAGATGGAGTCATATGGGAAAATGAAAGCTAGCATGCAACACTTTCCTGAGAAAAACCCCAATCCTGTACTTAGTGTTGAAAAGGATGGTACTGTTCTTTACTCAAATGAGGCAGCTAAGACCTTATTACTCCGATGGGGTGTGGAAATCGGAGACAAACTGCCTTCCTATATTGGAGATATTGCGCAAAGGGTACTTTGCCAGAATAGACCGAATAAAATGGAAATTAAAGTGGGAAAAAAAGTATACTTAGCCACGTTTCAACCCTTACCCGAAGAAGAGTATGTAAACATTTATGGATTCGATATAAGTGACCAAAAAGTGCTTGAAGAAAAACTTCGGGAGAGCGAGGAAAAATATTGTATCGTAGCAGATAACACTTTCGACTGGGAATTTTGGATGGATCCTGATGGCCGTTTACTGTACACATCGCCTTCTTGCGAGCGGGTCACAGGATACGCTGTCTGGGAATTCATGGACAAACCTGATCTGCTCCAAGAAATAATACATCCTGACGATCAAAAGGCATTTTTCCAGTATGGACATAATACGCCACCGAGTAGTCATGGTAATATCGAGTTTCGAATTATAACTAAAGATGACAAAATAAGATGTATTCACCACCAGTGCCAGCCTTTCTATGACAGTAAGGGATGCTACGCTGGAAGAAGGGGCAGCAATCGCGACATCACCGAATGCAATCAAGGAGAGCACCGGATTCGCAGATACAACCGTATTTTAGAGGGAATCAATTGGATCTTCAGCAATGTGGTGCAGGCAAAAACAGAAGAAAAATTGGGGGAAGCATGTCTATCTGTAGCCCTGAAAGTGACAGGCAGCGAGTTTGGTTTTATTATTGAAATGGGTTCTGATGGGCTACTGCATGATATTGCAAAAAGTGAGCTGGCATGGGAACAGTGTCGTATGTACGACAAGACAGGGCATCTTACTTTCCCTAGAGATTATGTTGTACATGGTTTGTATGGCAGTGTCATAATCAACGAGAAAAGCTTTTTTACCAATGATCCACAGTCGTACCCAGACAGCAGAGGCTTGCCTGAAGGGCATCCGCCAATCACATCGTTTCTTGGTGTTCCCCTTGTTCAGGAAGGAAAAACGATAGGTTCAATTGCTGTAGCAAACCGTGAAGGTGGCTATAGCTATGAGCAACAGGAGGATCTCGAAGCTATTGCGCCGGCGGTGACACAAGTTCTGCAGAGGAGAAAGGTTGAACAGGAGCGCAAACTGGCTGAGCAAGAATTAAAGGAAAGTGAGGTGCGGTTTAAAGCACTGGTGCAGGATCTAGAATCCGGTGTTTTTCTCATTGATGGCGAGGGTAAATTTGCAATATATAATCCAGCATTTCTGCAAATTTTCAATGTCTCTGAACAAGAGCTTGAGCATAAAGAGATTCAAGACCTTAGTTGGGATACGTGGGATGTTGTTGATAAGGATGGTAATGCTTTGAGGTTTGAGTCTCACCCAGTACAGTACGCCAGGATTAATCGCAAGCCTGTAAAGAATCAGGTCATTGGCATACGTCGTTATTCGCAAGATGATTGGGTATGGACGCTTGCTAGTACCGAACCTCTGCTAAACCCCGATGGTAGCATTAACATTATAATTTGCACTTTTACAGACATTACACAACTCAAGAATACAGAAAATGCCCTTAAAATAGCAAATGAAACATTGGAAGAAAAAGTTCAAGAACGTACCGTAGAGCTTGAAAAAGCTTACAGTACATTGAAAGAAAAAGAAGAACTTCTTTCTGATGCTCAAGAAATGGCTCATATTGGAAATTGGGAGCAGAATTTTGTAACTGGTAAATTACATTGGTCTGATGAAATGTATCGGATTTTTGGACTTAAGCCTCGAGAGTTTGAAGTAAATTATGGCTTATTTTTAAGTCACTTACATTCAGATGACCAAGATTATGTCGATAATGCCGTTAAAGGAGCTTTAAGCGGAAAACCCTTTAGTACTGATCATAGAATAATTCTATCCAATGGAGAAGAGCGCATAGCCCATTCTAAAGGTGAAACTGTTTTCGATAAGGAAAATAATCCTGTCCAGATTAGAGGAACAACACAAGATATAACAGACCTTAGAATCGTTGAAGAGAGAATTAAGACCCTGGCAAATATTGTGGAATCATCACTGGACGCTGTGGGAACTTTATCACTTGATGGCATTATTACCAGCTGGAATAAAGGAGCAGAAGGGGTTTATGGTTATTCCGCGGAAGAAATTCTCGGAAAGCATGTATCCATTTTGGCTCCACCTCATTTAGATAAAGAAACTCTGAAATTAATAGAATTAATTAAACAGGGAGAAACGATTCACCAACATGAGACTTTAAGGTTAAGGAAATACGCAAAGAAAATATATGTCTCAATAACTCTTTCTCCGGTTTTTGATACTAATGGAAAGCTGACAGCTTTCTCGTTCATTTCAAGAGATATAACCGAACGCAAAAAAGCTGAAGAAGCTCTCAGGAATTTCGAAATTGCCCGTAAGAAGGAATTACATCACAGAATCAAGAACAATCTTCAGGTTATCTCATCCCTTCTGGATCTTCAGGCTGATTTGTTTAAAGGCAGAAAGACTATCACAGATTCGGAAGTATCGAAAGCTTTCAAAGAAAGTATTGATCGAGTTCTTTCTATTGCTCTTATACATGAGGAATTGTACAAAGGTAAAAATATTGATTTGCTTGACTTTTCGCAATACATAAAGGAATTAGCTAATAATCTACTCCTAACATACAGTCTCAAGACCGATGTTAGTTTAAATTTTGACCTGGAAGAAAACATTTTCTTAGATATGGATACTGCTATTCCATTGGGGATAGTTATCAACGAAATTGTTTCAAACTCCTTTAAATATGCATTTTCCGGCAGGGATAAAGGAGAAATAAGAATTAAACTTCACAAAGAGGGAAACGGAGAAAGAAAGAACGAGGAATTTGTAAGTACTGCTTATGTTCTATCCGTCGCAGACAACGGCATCGGTATACCCGAAGACCTTAACATTGAAGACCTTGATAGCCTGGGACTCCAGCTTGTAACTTCTCTTGTCGACCAGTTAGAGGGAAAACTTGAACTGAAAGGGAATAATGGAACGGAGTTTACTATAAAATTCACAGTCACAGAGATAAATAATCAGGCATCAGTATCAGAAGTATAACAATCAATTGAATAATGTTATTAGGACTTATAGTCACCGTATTATATAATGCAACATTTATATATTTAATATGATTATATTAATTTAGTTATGAGCTTAGAGATGTTTACTACTTCTGATATTGCCACAGCTATATGTCGTTCCAGTGACAACAATGAGAAGTTAAGACTTCAAGCATTATTGTTGGTTAAAAATGGTTTGAGTCCAGCTAAAGTTGCAGAAGATTTTTCAGTTCACCGTTCAACAGTTCATCGTTGGATGAAAAGAGCTGAAGAAGAAGGTTTGTCTAGCCTTAAATGTAAACCTGGTAGAGGAGTAAAGTCCTATTTAACTGCAGAGCAACTTTCTGAATTAAGGAAAGCATTCTCAAAACCTATCCCAACAGACGATGGTTTTTCTCGCGGTTGGCAAACAAAAGATGCAATTCAATTTGTCAGAGAGAAATTTGGAATATCTTATTCCAAATCAAGAATGAGACAAATTATTAAAAATTTAGGGTTTAGTAGAATTACATGTAGACCTCAATCAAAAAGGCGAAATCAGGCATTAACAAACGAATTTATTGCTGAAATCAAAAAAAAGATTCCTAAATCCTAATCATTTATTCGTCACCCAGGATGAAAGTAGTTTTTATGTAGATTCAAACAGATCAAAATGTTGGGCAATAAAAGGCTCTAAACCTATTAAATTTATAAATGGTTCAAAAGCTAAAATCAACATTGGAGGATTCTACACTGAAAACGGAGACTTTTATTGGTATGATTTAGGAATTAAAAAGAATACAGACTCTCTTATAAAATCATTAATCAAGTTTAAAAAAGAAATAGGAAGAAATATATTTCT
>NZ_LZPK01000174.1:0-10461 GCF_001729375.1 Methanosarcina sp. A14
TTCCTTCAGTCTGTAAGTCTGAAATGATATACCCGAGTTATGTAGCTCCTGTAGCGATGAAACATTTTCCAATCGTGTTTCCTGACAACATGTTAACTGAAGATCTTATAACTACTATCTCTGGTTACCTTGCGTTTCTGAACAGGGAAAAGTATGCAAGAGATTACGGAGTGCCGAACTGGCTTCGGGAACTTACGTCATTCTACGAGCAGATTTCAAACCTTCTGGTTCTGGATACTTACTTCATAAACGACATTGATCCAGGGCTTCTGGATGCCCTTGAAGAAAATATCCATCCCTATTCCGGAGATATGAATTCTGAAGACAGTGGTAATATTCTGAACGCACTGTACTATATAAAGCATCAGATTCTTGAGGCTTCAAGTCCTGAAAAATATAAATTTAATCTGGGATTACCTGGAACTCTCAATTTTTCTCAGAGCAATGAAAAATTCTGAGAATTTTTTTAATTTTAGAAAAGAGTGTGACGAATTTTTAAGAAAGTTAATATTTACCCAAACATCAGGCTTTATATCTTTGAACGGATCCCAAAACCGTTGTATCCTGAAATTATTTCGCAGACTCAAGACCATTTGGAAGTTCAATACACAATACAACAGCAAGCGACGCAAAAAGTTAAATGTTGAGTAAATTTCATGCGTCTTCGGTTAAGTAAGGAATCGTGATAAATTGCGTCGATTTCCTCAATATTTTTCAAAGATTTTAATAAATTCTGAGCTGGAACTTGGTATCCATTTCATGTAAATAGGCTAAAAGTTAAGCTGGCTTCTAATGCAAAATCGATAGCTTTTAGGCAAGAAAATTCCTTAACCGATGACCAATAGAGTAAATTTCAATTTCATTTTGGTATTGTGGAATGATTATGTAAAATGAAACAAATTCGAAGTTGAAGTAAAATAATAGGTCACTTGTATAAGATACACAACTATAATATAAAAATTAAAAAAGTGAAAGGATTTTGGGATAAAACAAGAAAAAGATTATATTGAATATTAATTTCTAAAATATATATATTATGAATTAGTTTCTATAACCAGACTTTGTATCTATTTTCACCTGAAAATTGAATTTTATATACATTTAATATAAGTTATTAAGCAGATAAAAAAAGATAACATTTTTTTTTGCTTTTCAAGCAATTTCATCGCTTTTTGTAAAACTTTAACATATAAAAAATATATTTAGTGATACGGTCAGCTATTAAGCCTCACGATTGTGATTTTGCTGTGGCTAAATAATTTAATGTGGCGCAAATTTTAAAGTCGTATAGGTTATATACCTCTATAACATAAAGGGAAAGTCAACGATTAAAAGTTAAGGGGTTTTTCTCTTAATCGTAGGGGTTGAATCACGCAATTGGGAGCCTATCAGAGGTGGCAAATAGGGCTCCCAATTATAATAATTATTCCAATAATTATTTTTGGAGTTTTTACATAGAATAGGATTTTATCAAACATTTTTCATAATATTCTCTGGATGAGGTTGATTACTCTCAATTCATATTATATAAAGTGAGCGGAGTCCTGCTTATAAATGATAATTAGTGATCTCAAACCCGATCTGTATTTTCCGTTCAGACACTAACAAATATAAAATATTCAAATTCAAGTTCGGTATTTATGCCTTTTCAAGAGTAAAAACTCAGAACAGTACAGAGTGAATATTCTTATTTTGTACTTATTCAGCCTATATAAAACAGTATCATTAGTAATTTATACTACGATTCAACAGACAAATTTGCGTAAATTGATTTTTTTTAATTGTTAGCTATTGACTGTGTTTCTTCATTTGTTATATATTATTTTTTAGATTTCTCGTTATCACTAGAATCAATATCATCAGACATGTTTAGATAGGCTGAATAGTTACATTAGTTCTTACTCGAAAGCAAGCCTGTTCTTATTACGAGATACCTTTTATAATATTAATCAAACAAAAAACCTATAAATAATACCTAAATAATATGAAATTATTTCGTCAAAGTAAATCCAGTTTCCGCAGTAAAACTTCATAGTTCATAATTTTCCTGCTATCGATTTTCAATCAAATGAGGATCTATTGAACTATTATGCCAAAGGCAAAGCGACTACATGGTGTGTTTAGAGACAAAAAACGATACCATTCAATATTCACTAAATGCCATTAAGAGTTTAAGTTAATTAGATCTATTTCAAAAACTTTATCAGGAAAAGATATTGATTTTCGAAAAATACTGCAGAATGTGGGTTAATCATTTTTATCATGACAGTCTAACGTGGAAATCAGTAAAACTAAGAGCTAAAAACATCAGGAGTCAAAAAGTTGGATTTCGATACTGCAGTACAGTTTCATGGGCATGTCTGTCCCGGACTTTCCATTGGCTACAGAGTAGCAACACTTGCAGCCAATCACTTCAAAGACCGCAGCAAAGATGAAGAACTGGTCGCAATTGTAGAAAACCGGTCATGCGCTGTGGATGCCATTCAGGCAATAAACGGGTGCACCTTTGGGAAAGGGAATCTAATTTTCAAGGATCACGGAAAACATGTTTACACGTACTTCAAAAGAGGCGATAATAAAGCTCTGAGAATTTCCCTGAAACCCAATGCCCTCCCCCCGGACGAAAGGCACACCACACTCTTCGCAAAATTGAGAGCAGGCACTGCAAGCCCCGAAGAGGAAAGAGAGTTTCGTGCATCTCATGACGCAAAAAGCCAGAGAATACTGGAAATGCCCGAAGAAGAGCTTTTCTGGGTTAGGGAAGTTGAAGCCGAACCACCGGAAAAAGCCATAATTCACCCCACCCTGGTCTGCAGCAAATGCGGAGAAGGTTTCATGGAACCTATGGGCAGGGTTAAAAATGGAAAAATAGTTTGTATTCCATGTTTTGAGGCAAAAGATGAATGAAATTCCTGAGGCTTCCGAAGGAATTGAAATGGTTCCTGTAGGCTACATCGAAAACGACTACCTTGAACCAGTATACAATGAAGAGGTGTACAGTAAAGTCTCAAAGATAGTCCTCAAGAAAGAGTTTACCGATGGGCTTTACAGAATCGAAGATTTTGAAAAACTGTACATCCTGTTTTACTTCAACAAATCTAAAGGATATAAACTCATCCACCGCCGCCATTACGACGGAGAAATCTCCGGAGTCTTTGCCAGCCGGAGCCCTTATCGCCCTAATGGGATAGGACTTACCATTGTAGAGCTTTTGAAAGTGGAGGGTAATGTGCTCCATGTAAAAGGGCTTGATGCAATTAATGGGACACCCGTGCTGGATATTAAGCCCTACATAAAAGAGACTGAAGAAAAAGACGAGGGAGCAGCGGACTGAAAAAGAACAAAATTAGTGCTGAAAATCAATAATAGCAAAAATCAAAAATAAAGAGTCTTTTTTAAGAAAAAAGAAAAAGGGTTTAACCCTTTTTGAATTTCATTTCATTTTTCTGTTTATTTCATTCCATACTTCTGTGTTTATCTCTTTCTCATACCCAGGTAAATTCCACCCGCGACTACCACTACAAAGAGAATTCCGATAACATCAGATCCTGAAAATGAGAAACCACTATTCTCAGGTTCTTCAGCAGAATCTTTCTGCATCTCATACCCTTCAACATAATCAGTATCTGAGGATTTCTGAACTCCAGGATCAGGTTCAGAAGTATCTGTACCATATCCTCCGTCCGACTCTTGAGACGTCTGGTTACTGGATGAACTGGCTTTTGGTACTACGGTAGCGTTTCCAGTATTATGATCGTGATGACTACCACTGCTACTACTCTGGGTCTCTTCTGTGGTCTCCAGAGTTTCGGCTTTAGTTGCAGCTTCTATTTGCTCGGAGTAGCCCGGAACAGATACCTTTCCACTTACAAACTCATGAAGCAGGGGATTTCCACAGGTATGGTGACAACACGAAGCCCCATTCTCGGCCACAGACTCCTCATATTCCTTTGCAAGGCTTTCGATAACATCATCTGAGGGTGCCCAGTAATCGTGCCTGACTGCCTCAAGCATTCTCGCTGTTACAGACTGGTAAGCACTGGGATTATTCTGCTTGAACCATTCTTTCATAGAAGGATCATTTACATAGGTTTCATACACTTCTTGCCAGACTGTATCGTCCACAAGGTCAGGGTCACTTACCTCCCATCCAAAGAGGTTGTCCACAAATTCGGACATCATGCTGCCGCCTGAGTATCCGGAGTTTTTCATTCCTTCAATCCATTTGTCGTTGAAATATCTGGCCCGCAAGTCCTTGCTGAGATACTCTTGCATTCCCAACATCTGAGCCCCATCCGAGTTACTTGTGTCCGAAATATACATCTCCGGAGTATTGCCGCTAAGATACCTAGTTGCCAGGTTCATGCCGCCGAAGTACTGGAAAAGGTCATCGTTATCAAGGGAGTCATAAAGATTTGAAGAGGACGAATGTACTGACGCTTCAACGTTTTTCAGGTTGCCTTCGAGGAGTGCTCTGGACTGTATTCCCCAGAAATCTTCTCCGTAAGCGTATCCCATCTTGTCCAGGTATACGTTTGCAATATCTTCTTCATTATCCCATGACCCGCTTGCACTGATAGCATCTGAGACCCCTATATCATAAGTACCGTCCATTACTGCAAAGCAGCGCATTGTAGAGAGTTTTGTTGCAGTCTCGTTGTCATACCCTTCAGATATTAGGGAATCGTAGAGTGTAAGAGAGCTCTGATTTACATAGTTTTGATAGTTTACGCCAGGAAGAGAGCTTGCAAGCTTCACAGCACTGTCTATCATTTTGATCTTATCCGGGAAAGCATCCCTCATACCTGCGGTAGTATAGACGATATCAATACGCGGCCTTCCAGGCTTTGAAGTATCATAATTTGGCAATAGTTCATCTTCAGGGATAGCTTCAACTCCGGTTACATACCCGTACTCGTCCCATACAGGTTTTACTCCAAGCAGGTAGAGCACTTCGGCTTCCAGAGTCCCGTGGTCCGCAATAAACTCCACCCCGAACCTTGAGAATGAAACTTTTTTAGGGTATTCCCCGTGTTCATTGTAATAGTCCTCAAGCATCTGGATTGCAAGAGACTTTCCAACTTCCCAGGTTGCTTCTGAAGGATAGAGCTTCGAATTTATGCTGTAATAGTTGCGCCCTGTAGGTACTGCATCTGGATTCATTATAGGGTCCAGCCCTGAGCCTGGTGGAATAAATCCTCCGTTCAGAGCTGAAAGAATTCTGTCAATCTCCACATCGCAGTTAAGAAGCCTGTCTTTATAATCCAGCCCCTGTTCAAGATCAAGTGCAACTGTGCTGTTAGTTTTCCCATAAACTGCAGTCTGCGCCTGAGAAACGCTTGTATTATTGGTTACAACTTCCCAGACAAGTTTGGTAACTTTTGTATCGTTTAACGGAATTCCGAGAGGATACGAAGATTCAGGGTAGAAAGCAGCAGTGATATTATCCTCAAAGCTTCCTCCAAGCATAGCCCTTACCATTCCGGTAAGTTCATCACTTTCAGGATATGTCATATTCGTTGTAGGAACATGGCTGAGGATATGCATACCGTATGGGATATTTTCATTTCCTACGTCTTCCAGGTATTCATGAAGAGTGTTTTTAATGAAATTTCCAAACTCCGTTTCATTGTAGTCTTGAAGAGCGGTTACATTTTCTATTCCCAGATCAACACTGAGGTTGAGTGATATTATCTCATTTACTATGGCCTTCTGATATCCTGCTCTTGTCTGAGAAGAAATCCCGGGGTCATAATACTCCTCCACATCAGTTGAAAGGTTTAGCAAATCTCCATAAAGCCCACCGCGTTCAAGGGTTGGAGTCAAATGGTCAATAATTAGAGCATTACCCCTGTACTCCGCAGTTATTCCTTCTCCCACGTTGGCAACAATATAGGGATAGATATTCGGAATATCCTGCAGCAGGAGAGGAGACCAGTCTGAAGTCCGGTTCATGCCGTAAGTGGGGCCCGGGAGCCATTCGTGCGTACCGTGAGTGCCCATATGAATAAGAGCATCAGGCTGGAATTCATGGTTTAGCCAGAGATAGAAAGCTATGTACTGATGTGTGGGAGGTACAACGTTGCTGTGGTAAAGGGTGTCATTATTTTGTCCTGTACCTCTGGCAGGCTGAGGCATGAGCCAGACATTTCCGAAACGCACCGTTGGAATTACAATGTATTTACCGGTTTCATTCTCATAGATCATAACACTCTTATTTTGAGGCAGATCTTCGGACCAGGGTTCTCCCCATTCAGCTGTTACATTGGCTCTCAGATTTTCGGGAATTTCAGACTCAAACCACTCTTTATAGGTATCCATAGGTATGAGTTGAAGGCCCCACTCAGTCCTGTTTTCCACCATTCCATTCAGAACTCCAGGAGCCCAGGAACCAACATTGATGCCCTGTGCTTGAAGCATCTCCATGAGCTTACTACTGTTTTCCGGGATTCCGGAGACCTCATAGCCACTTTTATTCATTGCATTAAGAAGTTCAAACATGCTCTGGGTGGAGTTGAGATAATTTGCTACAATATTATCCTTTCCTGAAGGATAATTATAGTAAATCACAGCTACTTTCTTGTCTTCGTTTTCCTCTAACTTCAGGTTTGCCCAATTAATCGACCTATTTACCATCCAGTCAATCTGAGAAGGCAGAGGTTCATAGTTGCTTTCACCTGTTGCGGAATCATAATTATCAATTCCTATTACAATGTACTCGAAAATCCCATCAATGCTCGGGAGCAGAGTTTTGTATACAACCTCTTCACTGGGGATACCTCTATTACTATCAGCTATGTCAGTCGAATTAGCAGGATTTGTAACAACCAATCCCGTGAGGACAGGAACGTCAAGGTCTTCAAGCTCCTGTACACCTTTATCAGGATCATCATAATTCAAACGGAAACTCTTAAGAGAAATTACGCACTGGACAAGAGATTCTCCATTTTCGTCAAAGTAAAACTTATGAATATCGTTAAAAGTATCAAAACCTGCAATAACGTTGCATCCTTTTCCTTCCAGATCACGGATAAGAGCATCTATGACTTCAAGGTTGTCACCGGTATAATCGGAAGCATGGAACCATATCCCTATAGTGGGTCTGCTCTTGTCGTAAATATGCCGTGATTCATTTGAGTTAGTTGAATTTGAGTTAGTTGAGTTAGAGTACCATTCAAGGTAATCAGTAGTATTTTCAAACCAGTCTGGCTGAGATTCGTTAGTAGAAGAACGAGCATCCGGATGATAAATAGCTGCTTCAGGGAATTCTATAGGATCTTCATAAACCCAGTCTTTCGTAAGCTCGGGTTTATCTCCATAAGTTTTTGCGAGATATATAAGGAAGTTCTCAGTGTTTTTCTTCAGAACTCCTCTAGAACCCATATTATAGAAGAATTTTTCTTCAGTAGAATTATAGGGGGTAGTCCCGGAAAAAATCTTATCGTAACTTGAGGTATTAATGTATGTTGTATCTATTGCAGAAGTAATATCTATGAGTGCAGTCCCGTTTTCGTGAGCACTTTCAAGGTCGTCTCCGATATCTTTGAACTGCGACCAGAGCATATAAGTAAATATTACATCCTGGTTTTCAAAAGTGACATTGCTAAAATCGGAATACCCCGAAATATATGTTACATTTATACTTGCATTATATGGATTGGACTGCTCTGCTGCAGCAAGGGCACTCCCATCATAACAGATAAAAGTAATATTTACATGGTTTTCATCAGCCGATACGTTCTGTGCTAGCAGTAAAAGGACCACTGCACATAAAACCAATAATCTACCTTGTGCCGTACGCATCTTATCCCCAGAACAATGTATCATGAACCCTGGAGCACCCAGTGAGAAAAATAATCAGGATGCTTGGCCCACAGAGTGATTTTATTATCAAAGAGTATGAATCTGAAAAATGATACAGAAACTGCTATTAGACATCAAAAATGAACCCGGAAGCTCTTGATTTTAACACGTAATTAAAATACAGAACTTCCTAAATCCAATGAGTAGCCACTCTGTACGATAGATTCAACACTCGGAGCATTAGGGAATAAGATACATAAAACACAGTTTTTGGCTAATAATTGTTAGTTATTTGGGTAAAAACGGATTCGATGGTGTTTTTACGTAATATACTATGATTTCTCTCTATTTTGTAGGGTTGAAGATACTTTTTCAGTTGAAAAACAACTACATAAACCAGATAATCCTCTATATTGAATGTGATTTATACGAGAATCTTTTCACATGTATATGTGTTAGGTCAGATTTAGAACTTAAATGTAAATTACCCACTCAAAATAGCGAAGAGACATTATTCTTCCGCCCATAAATCAGCGAAACTCTTATAAAATTATCATAATTGAACATATTGGATAACTTTGCAATAAATGAAATTGCTTATTTTCTAAGCATCTTTTCTTTTTTGTATTATATTAATATTTTTATATAATATCTTTTTTCACTTTAACTTGTATTGTTCTTTTTTATTAAATGTGGTAATGTCATAGAACTACGAAATGTTTATATATATAGATGTAATTTTATTAATAGACAAATCAGATTTACTTGATTTGTCTTATGAAACGCCATTATAAACCTCCGTAAATCTGTGGTTTTCCAGGAGTAATTTGCCATTTTATATCCTCCTTAAAGCTGCAGTCTTCCGGGAGTAATTTGCTATTTTTAGTCTCTCTAAACTGCAGTCCAGGAGTAATTTGCCATTTTATATCCTCCTTAAAACTGCAGTCTTCCGGGAGTAATTTGTCTTAAAATATCTACTCAATTTTTTATTTTGTCGTATTTTTATAGTTAAGTATCTCAAGTACCTAAAAGACGAATTCGACCCTTAACTTTCGGCTATAAACATGTCTTAAAATTCAATGGAGAAATGTTTTTAAATTGATTTTCTTTAATTGGAGGGAATTGATTCCTCTTTTCAATGTTTGATACTTGCACTTATCAATTATATTGAAATTAACATCAATAGGCTGATTTTACACAAGTTAAAGAGTCACCCAATAACTATCATGTAACCTAAAAAATATGTAAGCTGAAAATATATAAGCTAAAAAAATGACGGCTTTTTAATATTTTGGAGATGTGATATTCTTCTTGAAAAATAGTCCTGTAACTGAAGACGAAAAAAGTTCTACCGTTGGGAAAATACGAAGAATTTCATATAGTTTTTAAATTAAAGCTGGTCACCTTGAAATTAACACAATAACGGGAATATTTCAATAACTTGAAAATGCCTTCAAGATAAACAATATATTCAGACCTTAAGCGGCCTGAGAAGCATGTTTCGCATATGGTTATACGATTTTTGCGCTATTTCAGTGTTTCCTTCCAGTTCTATGACCTCGAAACCGAAGTCATGTGCAAATTCTTCAACTTTTTTTTCAAAATCCGATTCATAAGACAGTTTTGTGTTAACCCGGGCAACTTTTCGGTAACCAAGTTCTCTAAGATATTCAGGAGAAAATTCAAAGCCCAGAAGTAATTTATCACCAACTCTGAATGCGGTCTTCCAGTTTACAGCCCACATAGGAGTTAAAAAAAAGGTATCACTGTGACTTTTCAGGATTTCCTGATAATGAGAGTTACCTCCGAGAGCTGCTGCAATGCAGTCTTCAATGGGTTTCATTGATTCATCTGTGTCCCTGTCCTGCAGCGATTTTATAGGGCATCTCGTATGAGCAAAATTTCTTTGTATCCTGGAAAGTGCCTGCCCGCAGGAGCCGTAAAAAAGTAGAATTCCGTCCACACTTCTGGACATAATATCAACGTTTGTATACGTTTCATTTTTAAGCCGGGCAGGATCTACATGAAGCCCCATCCCCTGAAGCTGGACAATAACGCTAAATTTATTACTACATCTCAGGTCTGCTTTGATTTTGTAAAAGGGAAGGAACACTGGTTTACATCCTTCAGCTTCAAGTTTGTGCAGAAGACCTTTGTTTTCTTCGTTTTCTATGATGTATATCCTGTCTATATAAGAATCGTTTGCAAGCACATGGGTAATTTCATCCTCAAATATTCTGCAGCCAACTATGCCCAGAACTGTCATGGCTATAAGTTTAATCCCCTACTATTAAAGAATATCCTTATCGGGAGAGCTAATAACTCTTAGCAGAAAGCAAATATATTTGTATGTGCCATTTGCTCAATACTTCTTTGTCCGTAAACATCATAAAATTTACATGCCGCGTCTGGACACGGAAAGAGTAAACTTTGTTTCTGTTTTTCTTATTTGTTTTTCTAATTTTTCATTAAGTTTTTATTATTTTTCATTAGGTATTAAAGTTAATACTTTGACAATAAGTATGAAGAAAAAACGCAATGCTTATTGTTTATTATATTTAAAAAATAAACGAGCTTGTTTCAAAACTATCTCCAATCCCTCCGAAACAATTCATTGGAGTATAAAACCAGAATCAATAGAGCTAAATGAAATACCAG
>NZ_LZPK01000175.1:0-5860 GCF_001729375.1 Methanosarcina sp. A14
ACGTACTGGACTCAGTAAAAGTACCTGGACTCAGTAAAAGTACCTGGACTCAGCAGATAAATTTGGCAGATATTCCAAAAATATACATTTTTGCGCACTTTTCACATAATTTCTTCGGAATCTTGAATCTTTGAATTTATCTGCTTCAAAAAAGGGGAAAGTCATAACCAGGATCGTGCACCTGGTTTAGTCCTCCCGGACATAAAATATCAACAGGCTTAAACAGCCTTAAATATCCTCATATTTTTTCAGGATATCTTCAAAGGAGTCAGCGACAACTTCAAGTTTTTCTCTTCCAAGCCCGAAAGTACTGAGTTTGAAATATTTTGTAAGCCCGGACTTGATACCGTGAATATTGCGTGCTTTGAGATCTTTGTAGAGGAAGTATCTCCCTTTCTTGACTTTCTCGGAGATTTCATAGAAGCGTGGAGCTTCAAAGAACATAAGGTCATGAGAATGGGGTTTCTGCCCGCGCTGGATAAAGCCCATTTCCTCAAGCCTTGCCGAGAACCAGCGGGCATTTTCGACCTCCTGGTCCCAGTTCCTAACACGCTTTACCACATCCGGGAAAGATGCAATAAGGGTCATAACCGTAGCGCCCCTTGCCGTGCATCCTAAAAACTCAACTTCTTTTACCTTGTTATGTTTGGATTTCCTGAGCACGATGGGAGCGTACTCTTCGCTTACCCCGAGCACTCCGATAGGCCCTGATGCGGCCATAGATTTATGCCCGCTGCCTGCAATAAAGTCAGCACCGATTTCTTTTGCAGATACCGGCATTCTTCCTACGGCATATGCACCATTTAGAAGAAGAGGGACGTCGTATTGATGGCAGACCGACGCTATCTTTCTTGCATCGGGCAGGTTTCCATAATTTCCGTCCGGGTAAGTTACAAGTGCAAGAGCAGGCGGTTTTCCACTTTCCTTTGTAACCTCTTCGATTGCTGTGGCATACCCTTCAGGGTCAAGGTAATAATCGGGGCTGCCTGAATGAGGTACGGTTTTGATATTAAGGCCTGCTCTTTCGGCTGCAACGTAGGAAGAGTAATGGGCAAGCCCATCGAGCACAATCCAGTCACCCGGCTTTCCAATAGAATGCATGACAGCAAACTTGGACTCCCGTGCCCCATTTGTGACCCTTGCCTCATCACAGTCAAGAAACTCGGGAAGGGCCTTATGTACAAAATCATAAATTGGAGGCTTTTTTATCTGATCCAGAACCCCTCCGCAGAAATCACATACTGAATACCCGTCTCCCCACTCTACAAGAGCCTGTTTTGCAGCCTCGGTCAGACGCCCGCCTGTCTGAAGAGGGTCGATGTTTATACTGCCAAGGGTCTCTCTTTTTATAAAACCGAACTTCTGAAGGGATGAGTCGTCAAGTTTCATCTTCTTTCATACCTCAATTTATCTTTCATACTTCAATATTAGTTATAGGTTAACCTCTATTAGTTACAGGTTAGTTTCTGATTTTAAGTTACAGGTTAGTTTCTGATTTTTAAGTTGCAGATGCAGGATATACTTCTGAACTAAAATGAATCGAAATTACTCAATTCAGTTTATGCTTTTACCCTACTTCGTGTTTAAGATTTCTTGTTTAATCTGGATTACGCATCGATTCATAAAAAAGTATTCCAAAACTACCTTTAATTTTAAGATAGCAAAAGCTTGTTAATAACTATCAAGAACCCCTGCTGGAAAGATTCCGGATTTTCCGGAAAAAGAAAGCAAAACGCCTTTAACAGACGTTATGCACTATTTTTCAGATACTTCAGGCGTTTACTGCCTTGCCAAAGACATCAGTAAATTCGTCGCACTGATCTATTATTTTCGAAGCAGCGTCCTTTAAGACCTCAATAGGGTCTGTACCATCGGTTTTGATGTAAAGGATCGGGTCACTGATACTTACGTATTTCATATCATAGAAGGCAATCTCAACCCTCTGGTCTTTAATCAGAAGATCCTTAAGTATATTGAGAAGGGTATGTGTTTCGCCTTTGAGCTTGACTTCAAGCTCATTGTCTGTTTTGGAGATAATGTTCAGTTCCATTGGTGACCACCTGTAAGTGTGAGTAATATGATTTACTGGTAATTTATTGTGCAGAAACCATACCTGCAGGAGAAAGAAATTATTTTACCCCTTTCCCGTACTCGGTTGAGATTTTGCGAGTTTCGGTCATATTGCAGACGGGGCATTTAAGCTTTTTCCCTTCAAGCACAAGTTCTCCTTTGCAGTTTGAACAGTAGGCTTTTACAACTCCTAGGGAATCTTCAGCTGTTGTAAGGCGAATTCTTTCAGTGTCGAGAACTCTGGCCTTGACTATATCAAAGTGTCTGAACTCGTCTGAAAGTCTCTTAACGTAAGAGTCCCGCACGTTCGATACATGGATGTCTCCCAAACGCACATTGACAATTTCCCTGTTTTCTTTGCCTTCAATTCCTGCAACTTCCACTATTGCCCCGGATTCGCGCACATCAGTTATCTTTCCATAGACAATATCCCCTACTTTAAGAATATTCGGAGTGAGCGTGCGTGGCCTGACTGAGATTACTCTTGCTTTCCTGTCAATAATTACGGTGCCAGTAGCTGTAGAGTAAATATCTCCAGCAGACACGTTTGTTCCTTCCCCAGGCTTGAACTCTTCAGTCGTTCCCACAAGCTCTCCAGGAAGCACAAAACCTCCTTTTTCAAGCTCTTCTTCAGGAGTCTCGGTTTCGTGGGGAGCTCCGGGTTCAGGCATATTCGATCTTTCCCTGGAGCCTTTTTTCTGGTAAGGGAATCTTCTTTTCTTGCCCTGGTCTCCTCTGAACTGGTCCTTTGACTGAGCCCTGGACTTACCTTTAAACTGATCTCTGGGGCGTCCCCTGAAGTGATCTCTTGATTGGCTCTTATATTCTCTGGGCTGCTCTCTTGGTTGATTTTTAACCTGTTCCCTTGGGGTTTTAAACTGATCTCTCGATCGGCCTTTGAACTGGTCTCTGCTTTCGGAAGCAATTTGAGTTACATTTTCAGCAACCGGCTTTCCTTCACTCGGGCCAGTCAATTTTTTTCTCGTAGTTTTACTTTTTCTAATTCTAATCATGATCCCTCATTTGGACTAGCGTTAGTAGTCGATATAAATCGTAATCACAGTAACTATCAATAACATGGAGTGCTGGCAACCATTCAATTGGATACTGGCACATTTAATTGACAGATAATCAATCTCAATAGAGTAGATATGTTATCATATTCCTATTATCTGCCACTTATGCCCTTATTGACGCACCATATAGCTTGTAATACACAGGCATACTTATTATAAGCAGTGTAATAGCTCGCTTTTTGAGGTGAAGTCCTGCACCGATGCTATAAAATCTGATGCCTTAAACGGTGCTTGCGTCTGTATTATCCTGAGACCTTAATCCTATAGATTTCGACCTCAATAACCTCTCGTTCTTTTTTATGAAAATCAAAGGTGCGTTTTATAGGGAATTTCGCAACGTAGGAGTGTGTAATGACTGCAGGCTTAATGAACTTTTGGATAAAAGCAAGGCTTCCGCGGTTGTGAATTGAATATATCACTTCACTTGTTCTTAATGCTGACGAAAGAAAAGGCCGGTCTCTGCCTTTCACTCTTGCTCCGAAAGGAGGGTTCATAACCGTGGTTTTTACGCATTCTTTTATGTCGGCAACATCTGATAATACGAACTCGATTCCTACTCCAAGTTTTCGAGCATTTTTTCTTGCGGTCTCAAGTGCTTTTGGATCCGTATCATAACCTATAACTTTTTTGGCTCCCAGAAGCTTTGCTCCGATTGCAAGGATTCCAGTACCACAGCCCAGATCCTGTACCGAATCATCAAGATCTCCCTGCATGTAAGCAAAGTGAAGAATTTCCGCAGCTAAAAGAGGAGGTGTCTGGTACTGCTCCAGCTCAAGTTCAGGACTGGAAAAGTCTTCCAACTCTTCCAGGAGTATCTCAAGTTTTCTCTGTTTCATTTCATCTACTTAAATTTTCGATTTGCATAATTTCAATCCTTTATTTATATATTTTAGCTTAATATTTAGACCTGAATTTATTACCTAGACATAACCAACATTTAAAAAGTTATATTGGCTCCTCGGTAATCTCATCAAGTACAAGTTTTTCCCATTCCCTCTCTCCAAGCACTATCTCAAATTCCTGAGGCGTAAGCATTGGGGAAGGAAAACGCCCAACTTCATCGATTGCAAGCCTTGGGCAGGCAGTATTCACGAAAGCGTCTACTTTGAATTGAAGAAGTTGATCCGGAGTGACAAGATCAATCAGGATAAGGTGTGCCGCTTTTCCGTGCTTTCTGGCAAGCGCTTTCAACGAGAAAGCCAGCTCCATTCTTTCCTGCCCGTTTTTGCTCGATATAATTATCCCGAAAACCTTGGCATCCAGTGATTTTGCAATTACCGCGCTCCGCTGGCGGAGGATTCTTGAAGGGTCCACCTCGCGAACTTCTCCGGAAAATGGATCGGCTGCAAGGACCCTTTTTTTTGTGGAAAGAGCTACACCTAAAGGATGGAAATCTCCACTTCCAATATATAAATATTCATCACATACTTCGTTCCTTGCTGTAGAAAAATTGCAGCCAAGTACCTGGCCCGGATATGCTAGCCTGGAGTCTCCTTTCCCGATTACGCAGGTCTTTCCATTTGCCTCCAGGACATCACAGGCTTCAGGGAGCTTGTGTACATGCTGGACAGTAGTAATCAGTCCTATAACCTGCCCCTTAAGTTCAGAGACAGCCTTTTCAACAACCGGCCGGATGTCAACTGCAGAACGCGTTTCTATGAAATAGACCCTTTCGGAAAATTTCGTATCCTCCAGCTCGGCATGCCCGAAGTGGAAAAGAATATCAACCTGCTCAAGTAAAGTTTTATCCAGGTCGCATGCCCCAAAACATGGGTCTCCAGATATGATAATCTCAGCCCCGGTGGCTTCTTCAACTTTTTTTGCGAGCTCCGGACCTTTTCTTTTGAGCCCTTCAGGAAACTGGAAACCTACGATTTTTGCACCAAGCTTATTTATCACACTGATAATATAGTCAGGCCTTAAGTCAAAAGCGTCACTCGTTCCCAAAGACATTCTTAATCTCCACACCTTTCTCGCTCACGTCGATCGTAACGAGAATCTTGGGTTCAACCCCGAGCTCCTTTAATTGCAAATAACCGTTCCCTCGTCCGATAACGGAAATTACGTCCAGAATCTCTACACCCATAGTCTTCAGGGCTTTTACGAGTGCCATCAGCGTTCCGCCGGTACTGATGACGTCGTCTACAATAATTACTCTGTCCCCTTTTTTGAGTCCATTTATATAAAGAGCTCCTTTCGAGTACCCTGTTCTCTGAGAAAGTTCCACTTCTCCTTCAAGAAAATAAGGCCGCTTTCGAACAATGGTCAAAGGAATTCCTGTTTTCATAGAAAGGGCATTTGCCACAGGAATACCCATGGCTTCTATTGTAAGAATAGTATCGACTTTTTTAATGTCGGTAATCTGAAGAATATATTCGGCGATCTCTTCAACCATATGGGGGTCTATGGACGGTACACCATCAGATATCGGATGGATAAAGTAGTTGTATTCTCCTCGCTTGATCATAGGAGAATTAATGAGTGAGGTTTTCAGTTTTTCAAGCATGGTATTAACTCTTTTTTGGCTGTTGGGATATATCTATAATAGGACTTACGCAGTTAAAATGCCGAAAACTTGATATCTTTATAAATATACTTATGGCTTAGTGTTTCTCTAAAAACGTACGGAGTTATGGACATAAATCCACCTAAGTGTACCGACATTGACTACATAAATTTTCTCATTGCGGCTTCTAACGTTTATAGCTGTACTG
>NZ_LZPK01000176.1:0-18643 GCF_001729375.1 Methanosarcina sp. A14
TTTCAAGTTTTCAGTTGAAATATGTTATTCAAAAGGAAGGTATGAATAAATCACAAAAAAGAAATGGCTGCAGGGATCAAAAGCAAAAAAGAGATAGCGACCGGATTAAAAAAGAACATACCTTTCCAACTGAGGTGCTTCTATTAACTCTTTTTTATTCGCACGAAGGCACGGTAAGAAAGCGAGTTTGTAGTAAATTATTTATATTATTGTATAGGAAATTGATTACTGGTATTTTAACATATATAATTTGTTATGTTTAATTGAACATAACGCCTAAGAAAAGTTCAAAGAAATTCAAATTGAGAAATAAACAGTACAGGAGAAATTAAAATAGAACACACAAAATTCACATAGTCAAACAGAAAACCAGTAGTTGAAGCCTCAAACTAACTACAATTTGAACTCAATGAGCGAGCTTGAAAAAGATACTCCGAAAGAAACCACGGATAATTTGTAAACGTTTGGTGTGGAAAGAATAATGAACAGGCGAATAAACAGGGAAACCATTAGAAATATATCTTTAACAACCACATTGATTTTACTCCCAATACTTTTGTTTTTTGGATCTTTTATGATTGGCAGATATCCAGTATCTCCTATGGAAGTAATACTGGCTATAGTGTCGGTTTTTGCGCCTATCACTACAAATTTGGATTCAACCATTTATACAGTAGTTTGGGATATACGTCTGCCACGTATAATATCTGCGATGATTGTAGGTGCTGCCCTCTCAATCTCAGGGGCTGCTTTTCAGGGAACTTTCCAGAACCCGCTGGTCTCTCCAGATATACTGGGTGTCTCATCAGGTGCAGGTTTCGGAGCTGCAATAGCTATTTTGTTCAGTTTTTCCGCAGTAATGATTCAGGCTACAGCCTTTTTATTCGGCCTCGTTGCAGTTATCCTCACTTACTCTCTCAGCAAAAAGCTTAGGGGCAATACTATTTTGGTGATGGTACTGGGAGGGATAGCTATCGCAGCACTCTTTTCTGCTCTCATTTCGTGTATCAAATACCTTGCAGATCCTGACAGCAAACTGCCAGAAATAGTATACTGGCTTATGGGGAGCCTCTCTGCAGTTAACAGTAACAGTGTCTTGATGATAATAGGGCCTGCTCTGATCGGATTTACAGCACTACTGCTTATTGGATGGAGAATTAACGTTCTTTCAATGGGGGATGATGAAGCGCGTTCAATGGGCGTAAACACAGAAAAAATGAGGCTGCTGGTAATTTTTTGCTGTACGTTCTTAACAGCCTCCGCTGTAAGCATAAGTGGTATCATCGGCTGGGTGGGCCTTGTAATACCTCACGCAGCCAGGATGATCGTAGGCCCGGATCACAGAAAGCTTTTGCCTGCAAGCATTTCACTGGGGGCTACTTTCCTTCTGCTGGTTGATGATGTGTGCAGAACAGCCACATCCATTGAAATTCCTCTGGGAATACTAACAGCCATAATAGGAGCACCAGTTTTCATATACTTACTCCAGAAAGGCTACGAGGGATGGTCATGAGCAATATTATGGATATTAGGGATGCAGAGTTCTCTTACAACAGAAAGAAAAACGTCTTCAAAAACGTAAACCTCTCAGTTGAGAAGGGGGACGTCCTATGTATTCTGGGGCCTAACGGGACCGGAAAATCGACTTTAATCAAATGTATGAACAGCTTGCTTAAACTGAAAAGCGGCGAGATATTACTGAAAAATAAGAGTATTTACTCAATGAAAGAAACTGAACTTGCAAAAATCATCGGATATATCCCGCAATCAAATAGTTCAATTTTTGCGTTTTCAGTTCTCGATATAGTTCTGATGGGCAGAACTCCACATTTGAGTTTAACATCTGTTCCCGGAACGAAAGATTATAAAATTGCTGAAGAGGCTCTGGAAAGGCTTGGAATCTTGCATCTAAAGAATAAAACCTACACTGAGATCAGTGGTGGTGAAAGACAGCTTGTTTTAATGGCAAGAGCAATAGCTCAACAGCCCGAAATCCTTCTCCTCGACGAACCAACATCCCATCTGGATTTTGGGAACCAGATACGAACGCTCAAAGTCATAAAGGAATTATCTAAAACTGGGCTATCGGTTGTAATGACTTCACATTTTCCAGACCACGCCTTTTTATCCTGTAATAAGGTAGCTATCATGAATCAGGGCACAATTATGGAAACAGGAAAACCGGAAATTGTTGTCACTGAACATAATATGAAACAGGTCTATGGAATTGATGTTAGAATTATAGATGTAGATGAGCATAGAAGAGCATGTATTCCTATGCAAATACAACAACATGTGGATGCAGGATTTTCCTGACTTTTGAAAGATTACAGTTTCTTATTCACTCACTTGATCAAATACATCAATCCAGGTTAAATTACATATCGGGAAAGGAATTGAATTGAAGGAAAACAATAAAATTTCAATTGTGGATTATACAATAAACGAGATACTACGCCTTGGATTTAATGATCCTGCCGATTTTAAGTTTATTCTGTCTGTTTTAAAGAAGTATTCACTGGACGTGGCAGATGTTTCTTTGAGCAGTTTAGAGACAAACGTGGTCAAATTAAAGACAAGTATGGTTAAATTAGATAAAAAAATGGTTAAATTTAAGACCGATGACCTTTTGGAAAATTTAAGATGTAGAGTGGAATGTTCAGAGCAAGAGGTATACAAGGCGAAAAAGCTCGGGTTTTCAAAAATAGTAATCAATATTTCTCTGGATCCATTTGCCTCCATACACGATAAACTTAAACTAACTGAACATGTACTGCAAACAGTTTGTAGTAATAATCAGGAAATTTATCTAAGTATTGATAATGCACTGGAATTCCCAGTAGAAGAAGTAAATATAGTAGATATATTAGATCCCTTCATTGCTGAGTACGAGATAAAAAGGTTGATACTGGGCGATGTAAACGGGAAAATGGACCCTTTCACTACTTATAATAAACTTAATCTTTTCACGGATATGGCTCAATGTCCTGTTGAATACATGGGATGCAATAATTATGGTATGGCTACTGCCAATACGCTTTCAGCATTACGGGCAGGCGTTGAGTATGTCGCAACGGCAGTTAGCGGTATTGGGATTCCAGGAGTAGCAGCCATGGAAGAAGTCTTAATGGCAGCAAGGCATTTGTGGAAAAATGAACAGGTACCTAATGGTTATACTATTGCAGCAGATTGTGAGAACATTTTACACAGGGCTGGCATTATATTGCCCGGAGAAAAAGCCATTATAGGAAAAAATGTATTCGCACACGAATCCGGTATCCATGTTGACGGTATTATCAAAAATCCAAATTTATATGAAGCGATCAAGCCTGAAGAAGTTGGTCTAAGCAGGTTTTTAGTGATAGGAAAACACTCAGGAACAGCATCCTTAACACAAAAATTTCGACAACTGGATCTGTCTCTTAGTCCGCAGGAAGCAGCTACACTGCTTGATAAAGTAAGGCATACAGCGGTTCTGCAAAAAAAACCGGTGACAGATGCTCAGCTTAAAACTCTTTATAATTTACATATGGAAGCGATAAAAGAATCTAATGTCCACTTATCAATTAAAGGAGAAATCTCCTGTGATTAGAAATGAAGGCTTTGAAATCATTGACACCACATTGCGTGATGGGGAACAATCTGCAGGTGTTGTGTTTTCGGTTGAAGAAAGAATGAATATAATTTTGGCTTTAGATAAAGCAAAAGTGAAATGGATTGAAGCTGGCATTCCTGCTATGGGAAAACAGGAATGTGAAGACCTGAAACTAATGCTCAACCTGCCGATAAAATCGAACCTTATTGCATGGAACAGAGCAAATTTAGAAGATTTAAAGGCGTCTATTGATTGCGGATTTAAATTTGTTCATGTGTCTTTGCCGGTATCCGATCTGCATATTGAACATAAACTCCAAAAAAGCCGAACCTGGGTGCTGGACCAATTGAAAAAATGCATGGAATATCTCCAAAACTACGGGGTAACGATTATTATAGGAGCTGAAGATGCCTCAAGGGCAGATCCAGAATTTTTTCTTCAATATGCAGATATTGCAGCTTCTTACGGTGCAATAAGAATCCGATATTCGGATACCGTAGGATGCCTGGACCATTTTACAACATATCGCAAAATAAAAGAAATTGCAGATCATAACCCTCTTCCTGTTGAAATTCATGCGCATAATGATTTCGGCCTGGCCGTAGCAAATACCCTGGCAGCATATAAAGCGGGAGCAAAGTTTGCAAGTGTAACAGTAACAGGGCTAGGGGAACGTGCTGGAAATGCCTCAATGGAAGAGACAGCATTTTCATTAAAACGTTTTTACAACTACGATTGTGGAATTGAGCTTGAAGCTTTGCCGTTTCTGGCTGAAATGGTCTCAAGAGCAAGTGAAAGGACATTGTTCCCATATAAGCCAGTAGTTGGGTCTTTGGTGTCTAATCTTTAAGGCATACTATTTATTTTAGGCACAATATGATCTGCTTTAGGTACAATAGGATGTATTTTAGGCACAATATGATCTGTTTTAGGTACAATAGGATATAGAGTCTTTCGATTAACTCATACATTTTTCTTTAAATTAACCTGGTATAATTGTTTTGTTTTTCTTTCTCTGGAGTTTTTTTCTATGAGCTACAAGTCCACCATCGTTGAGTATCTCAAGAAGGAAATCCGGCAGTTTATTTCCCCTGAATGTGTCTTTGTCTGAGACTATAACTTCACCTTTGGCCAGATCAACTTTAACTTTATCTCCTTCCTGGCATTCAATATCAACTTCTATGAGAGGTAGCCCGATATTGATTGCATTTCTGAAAAAGATCCTTGCAAAAGACTTTGCTATAACACATGACACTCCTGCATATTTCAAGGCAAGAGGAGCCTGCTCTCTTGAAGACCCACAGCCGAAGTTAGTGCCTGCAACAATGATATCTCCAAACCTGAACTTTTTTGTGAATTCCGGGTCAATTCCCTCCATTGCATGAGCTGCAAAGATCTGTATATCTTTGCTCCGCAAATACTTACCCGGGATTATTTCATCAGTATTAATGTTGTTTCCGTATTTCCAGACCCGGCCTATAATCAGACTCATAGTCACACCTCACCTGAAAAGTAATTTTAGTTAATGTTTCAATAATTTAGTAGCTGTTCACTTATTTACTGTAGCTGTCCACTTATTTACTGTAGCTGTCCACTTGTTTACTTATTCTGAGATCTTGAACACAAAGCTAAAGGCTAAGTTGTTTAATGTATCTCAGCCTTGCAAAACAACTTGATACCCCTAAAAAACCAAAGTTTACACTAAAGTTTCTGATTAATCTGGAGCCTGTGCATTCAAAATTTTTTGAACATCCTCATCTGTAAGCTCGTAATCAAAAAAGGTCTTGTAGAACCACTTTGTTTCATTGTTTATATCAATGGATTGAAACGTATCCGGATTGATGGTTTTTGCAGCCCATTGAATCTGAAGAGCTTGTTCTGCTCCGGCTCGACTCCATATGAACGCTCCTTCTGGATTTACAAACACATTGTTATTTTGAACTGCTTTAACCTTCTTCCAGGACTCGCTATTCATTATCTTCTCTTTTTCTTCAGATTTGGCATTCACACTAAGAATAATCATATCAGGATTCCACTTCAAGATTTGTTCCATTGAAACTTCCTGCATAATACCACCTTTTACTTCTTCAGCAGCATTGATGCCTCCTGCAGCTTCAATCCAATCACTGATGATATTTCCGCCACCATCTACGCACAAAGGTGACAGTGATACGAGATGGAGAACTTTTGGCCTTTCGTCGTAAGGTATTCTGGATGAAATATTTCTTACCAATTCTAATTTGCTATCCAGATATGCATTATATTTCTGTGAACGTTCTAAAGCCTCTTCGTCTCCCAAAGCATTCGCAGTATCTGAAAAACATTTTTTCATAGAATCAAAATCTGTAAAACTTACCTCTACAACAGGGACTCCAAGAGCGGATACTTTCTCGATATTTTTATCTCTGCTTGGCATGAAAACAACATCTGGCTTGGTAGCAAGCAAAGCTTCCACATCATATGTTGGGCTGAGTGTTACAGCATTATAATAGGCCGGGCAAACTTTATACGCCCATGGTCTTTTTTTGGAGCTGAACATAGTTGCAACAAGCCTGTCATCAGCTCCAAGCATAGCCAGCACTTCATTATGTCCCATCCAGGTATCTGCAACTCTTTCCACTTTTATAGGAACTGCTACTTGTCTGCCTGCCGAATCAGTAACAATTCTAGTTTCCCCACTTTTATCGTTTGAAGTGGATACGTTTGTCGCATTTTCCACATTTTTATCGTTTGAAGTGGATACCTCTGTAGTATTATCCTGTGCCACCTGACTGATTTTTTCTCCCGTACAGCCGGTGAAAACTAATACTGCCGTGATTGCAACAAATAGAATAACTATTGTTTTATTGTTCATCCAGGTACCTCTTTTTATTTTTAGAATACAGCAATAATTTTCCAGTCAAATATTAGTGGCAAAGGTACTCTTGACATAGCATCTGCTATCATCAAAAAGATACTTCTTAATATATGGCAGCTTATTACTGTCTGGAATCAGGAAAAATTATTGATTTTAAATAATGCTGTAGAATGTGGGCTAATTTTTTTCATTTGTTTTTGCTTCCTCATGGTTTGCAAATATTTCAATCCCCTCTCAACGGTGTAACAATATTCAATGCACTCGATTCCAAGTTCCCCAAGCTTTTTTTGTGCACCCAGGCCTATTTTCATAGAAAGTACAGCATCACAATCAGAGATAGTTACTATTGCTTCTTTTTTTCCATGAGATTGCTTGTTAAGCTCGTGACCTCCATTGCAGTACTTCTTTGTCGAGCGAGTCTCAAGAAACTTATAATCTTCACCATTAATCTCAAAAATCATAAAATCTGTTGTTTGCCCAAAGTGCTGGTCAACAAGTTTTCCACCCTTTGAAGTAACTGCCACCTTGAATTTTTCAGAGCTCTGTTTTTCTACCTCATTTAAAGTTGTACATTCAGTGTCCATATTACAAGCTCCATTTTTTAGCTAGTTACGAATACTCTTCCCAGTTAATGTGCTTTGAACGCAGAGCTCTTTCCCAGTCGTTTGCAACATTTTCCAAAAAGTTCAACATGCCTTCGTATCCGAAATATGCCCTGTTCAAGTAATTCTGTCGGTTTGTCGGGCTAAATACATCAAACACAAACTTTATCCCCAGTTCTTCAGCCAGATAATACTCCCACGAAGAGCCAAATACAGCATCTACACAGCTTTCCATCAAGGATTGTTTTATCTGATATCCATCCGCCGAAAAGACAACCTTTGGAGTAATTCCCATATCGTTAAGCTCATTTTCCAGCAACAACTGGGAGTCAGAAACAGGCGATCTGAACAGCAACAGTTCCGGAATCATCTCCAGCTCTTCAAATAACATTCTGGTCAGGCCTATTCCCATAGTCGCATCTGCAGAAACGGCTACTCTGCAGTTACGGTACCTAGGAATCATCATCAGTCCTCTGCGTCTCAGAACGTCAATGGCCATATATTCTCCGTCTTTTATTATTGCCTCAACCTTTTCTTCGACGCCAAAGTAATTTCCCACTGCACGAAGCCATCTTGCAGTATTTTTAAGTCCTATTGGGAGTGGAATATCCGATAGTATAAGTGGTATACCATGTACTTCCTGCATTTTTACCCCAAACTTATACCCCGCATCGTGACTGAGAAGTATATTTGCCGATGCTAGCCCAGCATTATCCAGTTCTTCCAGAGACGTATCGTGAGGAAGTACAGCCTGAACTTTAATTCCTACTTTTTCAAGGGTTTCACGTACCCATTTCAAGTCTGCCCACCAGGTAGGGTTCAGGTTTGCCTGAGGCGCTATTAGGTTTACACTATCTGGAATTTTTTCTTTCTGTTTTTTTATAAAGGGAAATAATGCATTCAGTCCCAGTTCAATGCCATCATAGAGGTTTCCTCTAAATCCTCCTGCCATCAAGGGAATAAGCTTCGCATTAATTTGTGGCTGGATATTTCGGCATAAGCCTTCAATATCCTCACCAATGATATCAGCTGCACATGTACCAACTACGAATATCGCCTTAGTTTTAAATTTCGAGTCGGCTTCTTCGATTAAGTTTTTCAGCTTGCTTGAAGCGCCCATAACCACATCAGTTTCAAAAAGCCTGGTGCATGCAACTTTTCTTTTCGTAAAATCAATTTCATGGACGTCATAAGCTGCCGAAACCGTTGAAGAGCAGCCTTGCGGGGAATGTATGACAATGCTAATGTCTTTTATGCCAGCCAGCACTCCGGTGGCACCTTCAAGAGCACATCCGACCATAGGGTCTTTGCTATGGTTGCAGTTATCGAATTTTAACTCATCATACATTTGCCTCTCTCCCTTCCTGCATAAACCGTGCAATCCGGCAAATCCTGAGCCAGTTTCGGTGTAAGGGACTGGGCTGAACATAGCCCGGAGTCTTCAGGGAATACCATTTTTTTCGTAACCCAGCTGCGCGGTCTGAAAGAATACTCAAGAGCAGTGCAGATGCATTTAGCTACCTTTAAGGCTCCTCTATATCCAAATCTAGGGCGGTTCAATATGGCATTTAAATCAACTACTGGAATATTCGGAAAGCTCATTGATGACCCAAAATACACGGTTGTCTCAGGATTCAGATCTCCCAGATATTCCATAAGCTCATTTTCAGTCTGAACCATTGCCTCATATTTTCCAAAGGCAAGCGTACCTTTTGTGATCAGTATTTCCGGATCAAGCCCGGTCTCTAAGAGGTAATCAATACTTGTTTCTCTTGCCTGCGTACTCCATGGATGAAAATTGTATATTACTGCCCTCATACCAAAATCGCGTTCAAGCATATGAGCAATTGACAGAGACTTTATCGCATCATGTCCTTCAACAATTGCCATTTTGCCTGCAAGGTATTTTTTTGCCTCTTCAAACTCGATGCGGATGGCTTCATATTCTCTTTTGATTAATTTTTCAGCTTCATTTTCCATGTGTAAATGCTTTGCTGCTTCTCTCAGCCACCTCTCAGTTGCGCTTATACCATAAGGAAGGATAGTGGAGTTCAAGGGAGTATCAAATTGGTCTAGCATCTCTCTTCCTATCGCATATCCCAGATCAAGGCAAAGGGTACAATTTACCGCCACACTGGGAGCCTGTTTTATTTCTTCCAGTGAACAATTGCCTGCTATCACGGCATTTACATTTGCACCCATACTTTCTATTAACCGCCTCAATTCTTTAACATCAGTTTCAATCTCCGTCCTCTCAGGACCCATTTTGCCCCCTACGATGTTGACGGAGTTAGCAAGCTTTGATCTGCTTTCCGAATCAGGCTTATCCATAAGCTGAACAATCTGCCTGAAAACCAGGTCAAACCCACTCCTGTATTCTCCAGCAAAGCCTTCGCAGTGAATGGCCATGATTTCGGCATTAATTTTGGGCTTGATTTTATTTACTATGGCATCTACATAATCCCCAATTATTCCGGTGGCACAGCTTGTTGCTACGAAAATAACGTCAGGCTTATACTTTTTGTCCACCTCCAGTATGGCGCCTTTTAGTTCCTTTTCGCCACCGTATACAATGGCTTTCTCGTCTATATTTGTAGTAATTATGGACTCATATGGAGAACCACTGTTTCTACAATTTGTGAGCTTGTAAGCCTGTTTTACTCCAAATGCGCAGCCACTGGGACCATGAGCAATGACAACAGTATTTTTAATGCCACTCAGGATTTTCATTGCCGTCCAGAATTTACAGGGACGGGTATGGCTGCCCTGGAGTTTAGTTTCAATTTTCCCTTCTTTTGCTAATTGATAAAGTTCGCTTAAATGCCCAAAAAACACTACACTTTCGTTAGCAATGCCGACCATATTCCCCTCTATTTTCTAGTTTGTGAAATTGGTTTCAACCAAAAAATAAAAAATTTGTTAAAAAATTTGTTGATCGCGTTAGCTACAACTTTACGCCATCAAACAGGATATCCAGGCTATTACTGCTCCGAAAACCGCCACAGAGGATAGCGTAGTTATATTTAGATCGTGCTTTTTACTTAGTTTTCCTTTATCGATTTCAGTTACATAATATTTGGAAATGATAGTGATCAACAGGTTTCCTACAACATAAAGGATAACACCAGCACTAAGCGCCATAAGCGGTTTTGTAATGCTGTCAGAGATAGGTACAATCGCACCGACTGGAATTAACAATGCGATCAAAGCTGCAATTGCAAACCTGGTTTTGTCTTCTAATTCATCTAGTAATGAAAAGGAAACCATTCCTTCTGGCAGTTTGTGCAGAATTGCTCCGACTGCTAAAATCGGAGAAATCGGTCCAAACTCAGTGGTTATAATCACGCCTTCTGCAATGTTGTGAATTGCTAATCCTAAAACGGCTGAATACTTTCCAACACTTTTAGTGTAGAATCCTGCCACAACCATTGCAATGAACCCAATCACAATCAACCAGTATCCTGCTGAAAAATCCTCAGTAGCATCCGGGATAATATCCAGAAGAACCACTGCAATGGCAAAACCAAGTCCAAGACAGGTCAACAACGTTCTTTTCACAGAATCTTCTGTTTTGAAATAAATTAAAGCTCCCAAAAATTCCGCTATGACAAATGCTGCTACTACCAGATAATTCTCCATTTTTTGCCTCCATTCATTTACCAGACATTAATTATCCATTCTCTGTCATGCTTACTTTCCATGGATGCAAAAATCGTATTGGCAATTGTTTCAGCTAACCATTCTGCTCCTTTGTATCCGATTACTGGATATTTCCACAGCCCTGCTCTATCGAATGTTGGGAAGCCTACCCTGACCATGGGGATATCATTATCTATTGCAATGTATCGTCCTTTTGAATGCCCCAAAATTAAATCGATGTCTATGGATTTGTTTTTGATACGGCTTTCCAGTTCCCACAAATCAGCGTTCCAGATAACTGTTATATCGCAATTTGCCTTCTCTTTAAGTGATTCGAGCCTTGGGTCAAGTTTATACAGTGTATTATCGTCGCCCAAAAGTAAAAGCACAGGTTCAAGTTCGCATTCCAGGCAAAACTGCGCAAGACCGAAGACAAGGTCCGGATTCCCAAATATGGCTACTTTCTTATTCGCGAAAAACATATGAGCAAGGTCTACAATCGCATCTATTGCCTTTCCGCGTTCAATAACCAGTGATTCAGGTATAGGCTTGCCTGTAAGCTTGCTGATATTTTTAAGGAAAATATCGGTATTGTTTATGCCTATAGGGGTTGGAGTTACAACCGAAGGCACGCCGAAGTTATTTTTTAAATATGTTGCAGCATTTGCGCCCTCATAACGGCTTAATGCAATTGACCCGATAGCATTGGCAGAATCAGCTATTTCCTCAATGGTTGTATTTCCATATGCGAATGCCGATTTGTCAGGCATAATAGGAGCGTCAAAGGTCTCAGTGTCCAGAAGTATATTTCCGTCAACCTCCATCTCAGATAATATATGCTTAATTTCAGAAACATCTCCTGGATTGACCCATCCAGTGAATATGTTCAGCTTTCCGGAAGGCTCATCTTTTTTTGCAAGAGCTTTTACAACCGCGCTAATTGCCGTATCGTAACCTGTCACCTGGCTCCCGCTGTAGCTTGGCGTATGCATAGCTATGAGCTTCACATCTCTGTCAGGATGTTTTTCTTTAATTATTTTATTCATTTTCCGGATTATACCTTCAATATCGTCACCAATAGTTTCAGTTGAACAGGTCGTTATAATAGGTATGATCCTCAGGTCAGGATATCTCGCAATAAGTGCTTCAACCGCTTCTTCTACCCTTATTGCGCCCCCGAAAACGGCGGCGCTTTCATGCAAAGACGAAGACGCAATGTCAAAATTTTCTTTGAAATGCTGAGCGAACAACAACCTGACAAACATGCTGCAACCCTGACCGCCATGTACAAGCGGAATGCAGTCCTTTATACCAATTCCCACAAATTGGGCACCTGCAGGCTGACAGGTATACATTGGATTAATGATTCCTGTTCGCTCTTTCAACATCAGCTCACACGACATCTTTTTTACCGCCTTTTGTTTAGTAATTTGACAAGTTCAGTTCGCAGTTACGTGATTTTTTTACAGCAATATAGAGCAGTCTTTCTTTGACGCCTTCAATTAGTTCCAGTACTCCTGACTTGTCGAGTTCGAAGAGCCAGGGCATTTTTTTCTGAATCTCCGCAGCCAAAAATTTTGCATCGGAATAAAACGCCTTATCTGCCGGCGTTACAAGATTTATTTTATCTCCGTTCAGAATCTTGCCGGTCATTGTCATAATACCTTCAATGTTTTCCTCCCGGTCCCAGCTTCTTGAAAAGAATTGCCATAAGCACTGTTTCTGAATAAGGGCGGTCACTTCCTCGATTTTTTCATTCATAATTCCTGCACCACTCTCGGATCTTTTCCAGCTAAACTCCACATCGGAGAATAAATTCCGTTATACATATCTCTCGCCATGTTTACTGCGCCTTCAAAACCCATGTATGGACCGTTGTGATATGCATGTCCGTTAATGTATGGAATGTGCAGTTTTTTGACTAAATCTCCAACTCTGGGCCCGGTGAAAATAATATCGGCGTGGATATTGTCGAGTACTTCAAAAAACTCAAGTTCATTTCCATCATCAATATAAATCGTCCCGACTCTTCCCCTGGCAATAACCTTCTCAAAGTCTTCCTGATGACCAAATTTAGAAGACATTGCAACAACTTCCATACCTAAATCGTCTTCAAGAGCCTTTGTCCAGTGCCACAGTCTTGGCCCACCAGTCCAGATACAGACCTTTTTCCCTTTGAGCCGCTCCTTATACCAGTTAAGTTTTCCTTCGTATTTTGCAACCTCGTCTGCAATTACTTCTTCAGCTTTGTCTTCCAGTCCAAAGAAAGCTCCAATCTTTCTCAGTGCTACCTTAATATAGTCAAAGCCCCACGTATCTACATCCATTCTTGGGATATCATATACTCTCTTAAGTTCGTTGGCTATATATCCTGCAGAACGCGCACAGTTGACCACATTCAGCTTTGCCCTATGCATACAGCGTAGTTGATCATAAGTTACGTTTCCGGTAAAATGAGCAATGACCTGTATTCCCATTTTATCAAAATATCTTTGCAGTACGTAGGTATCTCCCTGAATATTGTAGTCGCCGATGACGTTAATTGTGTATTCGCTTTTAATTTCAGGTTCAAGCGTTCCGATCTTATCTCTCATCCAGCCGATGTTCAGTTCATGATGTCCTTTTGATTGACTGACACCAGCGAATCCTGGACATTCGACAACAAATATATCCACATCCCCAAGCTCTTCCTCAACCTCACGACATACTGCTTTGGGATCGTCTCCTATCAATGCGGTTGTACAGGTAGTGTAGACAAACATTCGCTTGATTTTTGGAAATTCTTTGAAAGCTTCTTTGATCGCTTTTTTGAGCTGCTTCTCAGCTCCGAAAACAATATGTTTTTCTTTTGTGTCCGACGACCAAACATATTTTAATTGAAAATTGTCATTATCGCTGGGATACCTTTTCGTGTGCCAGGTATCATAAGCACATCCTACCGGTCCATGTATCATCTGAATACAGTCTTTGATGACTCCACCAATAACGAGTTTTGCTCCACAATAGCTGCACCCTCTTTCAGATAATGATCCGGGTATTGTTTCTATATTTGAGAGTGGGAGATATTGAGTTGTGTCTTCTCCTTCTTCTTTTATGTAAACATGGTTCTGGCGCTCAGGTATGCATTCATCGCAACAGAATAATTTCAACGGCATTTTACAGGCCTCGTATCTGTTTATTTTAAAGCTAGTTCTCCTTTTTCGCCAGTCCTGATCCGAATAACCTCGTCAATGGACTCGACAAAAATCTTTCCATCACCAATCTGGGCAGTTTGATTGACTCCAATAATGGTTTTAATCACCTGATCCACATCTTCGTCATTTACAACTATGCTCAGAAGTCTTTTGGGTATGTACTTCATACCTGTGCTGTACCTTTTCGCGAGCAGCTTTGGTTGTATGTAGAAGTTAAGCTCTCCTGAGATCCCTCTTTGTTTACCCTTTCCTAATACCGGAATTGCCGTCATAGACGGATAACCAATTTTATCCAGTGCGTCTTTCGTAACCGACATCTTGTTAGGTCTAACGACTGCAGTAACTTCTTTCATATGAAAACCTCCCGGTTTTCAAAATTTTTTAGTTATTATATTATTCCTTATAACCCTTTTTCACCCGAACTAATTGTGTATGCAGCTTCAATCGTATTCACAAAGATTTTTCCGTCTCCCATGTTGCCTGTGTATGCTTTTCCGGAAATTATTTTAATCACCTTGTCAACAGCCTCGTCTTCTACAGCCATCATGATCATTGTTTTTGCGAGTTCATCGTAGTGCACATCCCCAACAGTGATCCCTTTTTGTTTCCCTCTTCCGAAAACGTTTATTTTTGTAAGGGAGTAATAACCGGCTTCTGCGAGTCCGTCGGTTACTTCTTCAGTCCATTCAGGACGTAATATGGCACGGACCATCTTCATTATTCATCTCTCCTAAATTAATCCATAAGACCATATCTTTCAACCATTTTCTCTAGCTGATCCATACTTAATGGTTTAGGGATAACAAACATGTCATTTTCTAGGATTTTTTTGGCGAGTTCTTTGTATTCAAGTGCTTGATTGCATGTAGGGTCGTACTCCACTACAGTCTTTTTATTGAACTCTGCTTTTTGGACAATATTGTCACGTGGTACAAAGTATAACAGCTGCGTTCCCAGTGCAGAAGCAAATTCTTCCATCATTTCCAGTTCATTATCCACTCTGCGACTGTTGCAAATAATTCCTCCCAATCTCACCCCGCTTTGTTCAGCATACTTCAACAGGCCCTTACAAATATTATTTGCTGCATAAGTCGCCATCATTTCTCCAGAAGCAACTATGTATACTTCCTGGGCTTTTCCCTCTCGAATAGGCATTGCAAAACCGCCGCAGACAACATCGCCCAATACATCAAAGTGAATAAAATCCAGGTCCTCAGAATAGGCTCCCATTTCTTCCATGAGATTAATTGCAGTGATAACTCCTCTACCTGCACAGCCAACACCGGGCTCTGGACCACCGGACTCAACGCATTTTATTCCATCAAAACCGGTATTTATGACATTTTCAGCTGTCACAGCATCCTCACCAAGCTCCCTTAGAGTATCCATTATTGTAGTTTGAGCTACCCCACCGAGCACAAGACGAGTACAGTCAGCTTTGGGGTCACAACCGTGAATAAAAATTTTTTTACCATGATAATATGCCATAGCAGCTGCAGTATTTTGTTGAGTGGTGGACTTTCCGATTCCACCTTTTCCATAGAAAGCAATTTTTCTTGTCATTTTACACTCCTTCAGCATTTACGCAAACTTTGCCCAGAAACTCATTTGTTTCTTTGAATTCCATATTTTGAACAGCTAGGTGAATTTCTATGCAAAGTTACTGGATTTCTTATGTTGCCTGCTCAAATTTATACATTGTATACTATTTTTGTATGAAATATGTCTTTTTTACATAACACTCCTTTTTGCCAGTTTTCTTGTATTGTGTACTCCTTTCCAAACATTTTAAATTTTTTTTGTCATTGGTATGTTCAACTAAACATAACAATAACTTATTTAGCGGAATACAGATTCTTATTTCCTACTTAATACTATATATAGATTATCATCAGTTAAATTTTCAAGGTATGAATCAAAAAATGCGCACATGGGATAATTATGTAAAAAGTGTTGATATAAAAACGGTATCTTTCGACCTTTAGTTTTCACTGAACAAATTAAAAGTTCCAACATACTGACAAAATTAGGGTCATACTTATGAATATCATATACTGTTTTATGACTGTGCCTTTTGAGTTTGGGGAGGAACTTTGTATGATCAAAAACCTCGAACCGTTATGTATAAATAGTCACAACGGTCAAACCATTAAATCATATAGATGCGGTATTTTGACACAAAAACGAAGAACACTACAATATTAAATCCTGATGCATACTGTCTTGATAAAATATATCATATCGATATGTAATAATAGACATAACGTTTAAAACTCGAATAATGGATGATGATGGTGTTTTAAGCATAAAAGAGGTTAAAGTAAAAATATATAAAAAAACAGATACAGTTTTCCCGGAACGGAATGTTAATTCAAAAATGCCTCAGTTAGAAAAACTTCAAATTATACGCGAAACTGGAAACTAATAAAATATTTCCTGCCATATAGTTCAGGATGACTCTAGCTTAGTTCAGGATGACTCTAGCTTTATTGTGGTATTATTTGAGGGAGGTTAAATGCAATGCAATATATGCGAAGTCAGGTGCGAAATCAATAAGCATAGTATGGGCAGATGTGGCACTTATGTAAGCACTGGCAATAAAATAACCCAGTACCCCGGTATGGGATATCTGGGAGCATATCCAATTTCAATAGAAGCAGTCCCTTTACATCATTTTTATCCTTCAGGCAAGTTCCTGCAAATTTTCAGTACAGGATGTAATTTTCAGTGTCCTGGTTGTATGGCACGGATGCCAGCATCAAGTAGACCTCCGTCCCAACAATCCTCACTCAGTCCATCCGAAATAGTGAAAAGGGTCTTACAACAAGAGTGCCTGGGCGTAGTTTCAGCAATAAATGATCCTGTTGCCAATTACTATCTTTTCAGGGACCTTGCAGTACAGGCACAGGAAAAAAATTTACTTGTAGGTTGTTCAACCAACTGCTATTTTACAAGTGAAACTTTAGAAGAGTTTGGACAGCTTGTTGATTTTGTGAACGTGGGAATTAAAGGTTATTCTGACAGAGGTTATAAAAATTGTGGAGTTACTTCATCAACTCCTGTTTTTCGCAACATTTCCAGACTTTTTGACATGGGAGTGCATGTTGAAACTTCAGTTGCTTATTCAAAGGGAAATGAAGATGATGTTATAAAAGTCGCAGAGGCAGTATCTGATATCTCTTCTACTATTCCGTTGCATGTCATGAGATTCCTGCCCTTCGGCTATGCCCCGATAGAACTGGAGCCATCAGTGGGAGAAGCGGAAAAAATTTGTTCTGCCCTGCACAGATATCTGGATTTTGTCTACCTCTTTAATTCGCCAGGCACGAAACTATTAAACACATACTGTCCTGAATGTGGCAATCTCCTGATAGAGCGGGAATTTTACAGGCCTTTTGGCTCCAGGCTTGTAAAACCCTGGGTAAGTCACAAATGTAGCTGCGGTTACAGCATTCCAGTTCAGGGTAAAGCTTCCACTGAAGGTTTCAGTGAAGCAGGCTTAATAGACAGTTACAGTATAAGCCAGGCTTTCAGTATGGTTCATGCAGTACTTACATGCCTGGGAGTACTGGACGATTATAAACTAATGGATATCTGGGGTGAGGATAAATTAATGGATGTCTGGAGTAAGGTCTCAAACCCCAAAACCCTTACACAAATACATTATATGATACGTCAGCCGTACTCTTATCTGGAGTTCATCAGGTTTATTGCTGAAAAAGCTAATATGCCGAAAAAAGGAGAAGAACTTGTTTCTTTCATTCATAAGCGCTTGAAAATTGTCCAGAATCTTTCAGCAGGAAAAAGTAGTTATTATGTGTATTATTGCATGGGCTCTCCTTTCTTTGCCCTGAATGCCGGCAGAATGGAAAATAACCTTGTGACATTTTCCGGTGGTGTGAGTATCAATAAGCAGCTTCAAAAGGAAGGTAAACTGGGTGTAAGTGTTTCCCCTTCCTTTATCAATGAGCACAATCCTGGGGTTATTTTTGTCTCCGGTTTCCTTTCTCGTCCTCTCGATGAGTTCTATGCCCTGTGCCAGAAATATGAAATACATGTCGATGCTGTGACGCAGCATAGGGTCTATGAAATTCCGCCTTCCTGGGATTTTGGAAGCCCTCGCTGGATATTGGGACTAATGTATATAGCAGACAAGTTGCATCCCGGAAAACTTGAAGTTGACCTGAAAAAGGAAGCAGATGATTTTTATCTACAGTTTTATGGTATGCGGTTTAAGGAAGCAAGACCTAACAGGTCTTTTCACAGGCCTTCTTCTGGTATTTGGCCACACACACAAACACTGTATAATGACCTCAAAATGGAGATGCCAAAGCAGGGCTCTACTAAAAATTTCGACAATGAGATTATTCAACCTTTTAACATCCTGCCAGCCTTAATATCAAGCTCAAAGGATGATAGGAAAGGAGTCAAACCACAGTAAGTGCAGGAATTCAAAACGTAACATATTATAAAAGTAATATTATCTGTGACTCCACAAGAAACCCGGATCAGAGTATTAATATTAAGTTATATTGAGTAAATTCCAAGCCTCAATATTACTTCTCTAAATACCGGACTCTGAGTAATTGAACGAGTTTCTGATAATGAAAAGATAGCTCCAAAGCTTTATGAGTTTGGGAGCAAAAAGTTATACAAGTGCACCAATAGGCAACCTTTCTGAAATCAGTTTTTTTCCTTTACGCTGGATTTTAAAAGAATACGCTGGATATAAAAAGAATACGCTGGATTTAAAAAG
>NZ_LZPK01000177.1:0-11209 GCF_001729375.1 Methanosarcina sp. A14
ATATCATAAACTTTCTGACCACAGGCAGCAACGCAGCAGTTTTCCCCGGCAGTTTCAAAAACATTTACTCTTTCTTCCATAAGTATCCCCATATGCTTATACTCACAATGATTTAAAAAGATCAGGGTATGACCCATGTTTCACTCTTGAGACACAGATTGTGCATCCATAAATATTAAGTTATAGTCGGTAAATATTAAGGTAAACTATTCAATAAATGTTGGGAAATTGACGCAATTTATCATGATTCCTCACTTAACCGAAGACGCATGGACTAGAATTATATTTATGGTTCCGACTTTTGCCCTGAATTCTGAGCCGTTGCTCAAGCCAGCGGTTATGAAAGCTGTCAGGCAGTCATTTTCTATTACCTGAATATATTCCATTTTTACAGCCGTAAGGAGAACGAAGTGAGTTTCTTCAAGGCCCAGTTTCAGTGTTTCTTCTTTTAAGAACTCACGAGGGTCAGGGAATTAAACGTTCTTGGCACCTGTTTGTTGAATAGGTACTTTACTCGTGCACGGTCGCCGTTTAAACCCGTGCTCACGGCTTCAAAATCTCTTTTGATTATAAAGGAACTGTTCTTCACATAGTACTGCATAAAATTGCTCCTCTTTCACGGAAAAGAGTACAATTGCATATTTTTATTTATTTCCTATATGTGATTTATGCTTTTTAGCCGAATATCCATATAGCTTGCTGCGGGGTACGCCAGCACAAATTTGATTGTAAAAGGGCGCAAAGCGGTAGTGGTCTAATTTGAAAGTTCTTGCGAACGCTCTTCTTTCCAAACATGGCAAATTACTTATTACTGTTTGCCTAATTACTATTATGGATAATAAGTACTATTCATACTGGTTAGCTCTTATTATTCTTTCTGGAATCTTTTATATCATTTTTGGAGCATTCTATGCCGTTTTTGGCTTTTGTGGGTTTCTAATTGTTGCAGGTGTCTTTTTTGTTATAAGTGTTCTGTATGGTATATATTCTGTTTCTCATAAATTTCGCAGTTGAGTAAACGTTTAACTGTTTTTGAATTAACGCAAATACTGGATATTTTAGTCTACACAATAGTCTACACGATAATGATCACTCTGTTTTTTCCGTCTTCTGGCAGTCCATGTCCAAATGGCACGAAGAAATAGAGGCAAGGTTCCGCTATTTTTGGAGTCTAGTTATATTCACGAAAGTTAAAACCTCAAGCATGCTTTGTTATAGTATTTTTCATATAGAATTTTCTAATGTTCACTACGAAACTACCTGATACCTCGAAACTACCTAATACCTCGAAACTACCTAATACCTCGAAACTACCTGACACCTGATGAAGCCGGAACTGTTAAATATCTAGATAAAATACAAATGGTTTTTATGTATTCCTGGGATCCAAAACTTTATTCTTCGAATTCCTCAGCTCAGAAAAACTGGGGGTTTGAACTTCTTGCAAAGCTGAATTTGAAAGGAAATGAAAGGTTTCTGGACGTTGGCTGCGGGGACGGAAAACTTAGTGCTGAAGTTGCAAAAAACCTACCTGAAGGCTCTGTTCTAGGAATCGATCTCTCTGAAGAGATGATTACTTTTGCCAGGAATCATTATTCTCAAGAGAAGTTTCCAAACCTTGCTTTTATGCAAGCAAATGCAAGTGAACTTACTTTTGACTCTGAGTTCGATATTGTCTTTTCCAATGCTGTTCTTCACTGGATAAAGGTTCCTGAAGCTGCTCTGAAGGGTTTTTTGAAAAGCCTCAAACCCGGTGGAGTATTCCTGGCCCAGCTTGGTGGGAAAGGAAACGCTGCAGAGATTCTCAAAACTCTTGATTATATGCTTGAAAACGAAAAATGGAGTTCTTATTTCAGGGATTTTGTATTTCCATATGGCTTTTACGGACCTGAAGAATACGGTAAATGGCTCAAAGATGCAGGTTTTTTAATTAAGCGTTTGGAATTGATCTCAAAAGACATAGCTCTTCATGGAGAAAGTAGACTTTTCGCCTGGATTGCTTCAACCTGGCACCCTTATATACAGCGGATACCTCCAGAATTAAAAGAGGATTTTATAAACGAACTTGTAACTCTTCTTGTGAAAAATTATCCACCTGATGACAAAGGATATGTCCGTGTCCAGATGAAAAGGCTGGAAATTGAGGCTTATCGGAAGAAATGAAGCCTATTGGGAGAAATATTTGACTTTCACACAGCAGACAAAATATTTGTCATCGGCATTTTAGCTGAAAAGGGTCCACTTATCAAGGTCGATGGAAAGCTAATCACATATGGAAACAGGCTCGATTACCAGGAACCTGGCAAGGGGTTTCAAGGAAGTGACTGAAAACAATGGGACTCCACTCTACTCTTTAAAGCTTAAGTATAGAAGACTTAAAAGCTTAAGTATAAAGATGAGAGGATCTTTGTCTCGCATTCTGTCTTTTGTTTTTTATTCAACAAGTTTTAAGTTTTGGATAAGCTTTTAAGGATCAGCTCATAAATTATATATTTTCAGCAAAAATATTAAACCCTAAAAGGCATACTTTTTTAGAGTTAACCCTTTATGAAATTTTAATATATGTTGTCTTTGTCGCTGTATTGCTACCTGCAGAACTGGCTACTGTAAGTTTAACAGTATATTTCCCTTTTTTGGAATACTTATGAGTTGGATTCTGGGCTGTTGAATATGTCCCATCTCCAAAACTCCATTTCCATTTAGTTGGTTTTCCTGTACTTTTATCAGTAAATTTCACACTTAAAGGTACTTTTCCTGATTTTGGAGATGCATAAAATACAGCAACCGGTTTTGCTGTCACTATGATATACTTTGATTTCATTGCTGTGTTACTGCCTGCAGCATTTGTTACTGTAAGTTTAACAGTATATTTTCCTGCTTTAGAATACTTATGAGTTGGATTTTTGGCTGTTGACGATTTTCCGTCTCCGAAACTCCATTTCCATTTAGTTGGTTTTCCTGTACTTTTGTCAGTAAATTTCACGCTTAAAGGTACTGTTCCTGATTTTGGAGATGCATAAAATGTAGCAACAGGAACGCTGGGTTTTTGGGTTTTTGATATCTTATTTCCAGTAATTATGGCATTTTGAACATTTTTTACTATGATTCCATAAGAGAGATTCGGTGGATACACATTTATTAAGATGTTGTTTTGTATCTTCACAATGTTACTTTTGAACGAATTTCCATCTATATGTATTCCATTCAGTTTTATGTCTGTAAACCTATTATTAGAGATATTTAAGTTTACTCCGTTAATTCTAAACTTCTGATATACTCCTTTATGCGAAAGATTGCTGAAACTGTTCCCACTTATTATTATATTCCTGAAACTCTCCTGACCTGGAAAATAAATTCCATATATCCCATTGTTTTGAACATTATTTTTAATTATAAGCTTGTTATTGATTCCACTTTTTCCTCCCAGATACATAATACCTGACATACCATTAAATTTATTATTTTCGTAACTATGTATTCCATCATTAATGCTGCCGCGTCTGGATATACCTCCATATCCGCCAAAAATTTTGTTGTTAGAAAATGTCGAATATTGTGTGCCATCTGAAAAAGCGAAAAAGCCTGGTTGCGGGTATATTTTGTTTTTAGTTACGACATAGCTAATAGTAACAGGATGGGAATCAACAACACTAGAACCATCGATGTTTCCCCCTATTAGAGTGTTATCAGTGATAAAAACATCACGATTTAAAGATTTGCGTTCAGCTGTATTGCCTGTTATAGCATGCCTGCAGTTTTCTATGTGATTATGGTCAATATTGACAAAAGCCGAACCGCTAGCCACATTTACGCCATATCCACTTCCTGGAAGAAGTGAATTGTAAATCTCATTATTATTAATATTCACATTAAAACAGGAATACAGGCAAATAGCACTGAATCCAATATCTTTGAACCAAGAATTAGTAATAGAACTGTCCTTGCAATATTGCATAGCCAGTCCACGATGAGATGTCGTTGCACCTCTACCCTGTATCCTTATGTTCTTTATATTCATTTGAATAGGTCTGTATACTTCGACCTTTACATTCTCAGATAATTTGTAATCTCTATGGAGTGGTTGATTTAAAGTGACAACATTTCCATTCACATTTTTAACAGCGTAAATTTCCCCTGTCATTTGATCAGAATAATCATGAGGACACCACTTGACATTTTTCCATATTTTTATCAGGTCGTTCTTGCGAACCCTTGAAGCATCAGTTAAAACCACTTGAGATGAGCCCTTATTGGCATTAGTGTTCAATTTTTTGTTTGCGATCAATGATCCACGGAATAAAATCCCGTAAGTTTCTTTTTCCGGATTTTTCATGTGAAAAATTACTTTTCCTTCGCCTATTATTTTCAGATTTTTACCATTTTGATATATTATTTTTGTAATATAGTAGTTCCCTTCATGGATAGTAATTGTATCCCCACTTTTTGATTTATCCAGTGCCGCCTGAATGCAGGCTGCATCGTTTGCATAATTAGTTGTATGAAAAAGATCTGATTCAGCTGGTCCAGTCTGTTTGTCAATTACGATGTTTGTCGCCAAAGCTGCAGGGCTGCTTAAAATAATATAAAAAAAGAAAGGGCAAGCACTGTCACAAAAAATCTTAAACTCCTCACCAAAAATCACACACAAACCTGTTTAATTTAGAGACTATCCGAAGCGGTTGTGATCAATAACTTTCACAGTTGGCATATCAAAAAAGATGGACACTCAATTTTAGAGACCTGTTATAATTTTACAATACGCCGTTGTTGATTTTTCGGAAAGCTCTATCTAACTTTACTATCTATTTTAAAGAAGTATGCATTTTTCCATAACCCCACCATATTACTATTTTTTAACTGATATAACTTTTTCTATGCTGTTTATAAAGTAAAAAGTGCTCTCAGTTACTTGTATTTAAAAGAAGTATTCTACTGTAAAAAGCTAAAATATTTTATAAATATGAAAGTTTAATGAGGAAGGAGAAAACCTGGAATAATATTTGAAATCAAAGAACAGTAGCTTCAAGGACATTAGTGCGAAAGTCGCGATTCAAACTACTGGTACTGTTTGCTATCAACAAGTAAAGTTTATTAAAGAGTGTTTTATCTCAGGTAAAAGAACAGAAGTAAAAGAATACTGCTGAAACTACATAAACTGGAAAAACTGAGTATTGCAAGGACAGGAATAAGAAATCCCTACCTTACGCCGATAATTAATAAATCACGAAGTATATATGACAGTACTCCATTCTGACAAAAGTTCTTTATCTAAAGGCTTTTATTTAGTTATAGATCACTCTGCCTTTTTACTTCCAAACTTAATTGTTATTTTATCAATAATAAGTTCTTTGATAATGTCAACGGCATATTTTATGAATTTAATATATTATATTAAAGCCATAATATATCTCAGCAACGTAAAAGAAATAAGGTCAAATTAGATAATAAAGCGATGTGAACAGGCACTGTAATAGACACCTTTATGTTAACAAATAAAGTGAGTGCAAATGATGCTTCATTACATAATAAGTAAAATTGTATTAATATGAAAATTAATATACTGATTTATTCCATTATCATTAAAATTAGGCATTTTATTGCGTAAAAGAGGGAGATCAGGGGAATAATGACAGCTAAAATGGTGCAATCTGAGGCAATAAACCCGAATCCTGTGATCAGTGTGGCAAAGGATGGTACAGTTCTTTACTCTAATGATGCAGGAAAGCCTTTATTGCATGAGTGGGGCGTGGGAGTTAGAGAAAAATTGCCTCCACATATTAATATTTTTGTTCAAAAGGCAATTTCCCAGAAAGGTATTGAAAAAATAAAAATTAAAGTGGGGAAAAGAGTATACTTTATCGTTTTTCATCCCTTGCCTGAAGAAGAATGCGTAAACATTTATGGATTTGACATAAGTGAGAGTAAAAAGCTTGAGGGAAAACCTCAGGAAAGTGAAGATCTAGAGATGAAAAATCTGGAACTTGCCAGTATTATTGATGTCCAGGCTGTCCAGTCCCTGATGGAGGATTTCTATAAGCTTGTTAGCATTCCAATAGCCCTGTTTGATCTCAAAGGCAATATTCTGTCAAGTGTTGGATGGCAGGACATCTGCACGAAATTCCACAGGGTTCATCCCGAAGCCTGCAAACACTGCATGGAAAACTACATAAAGCTATCATCAGGTGTTCTCTCGAGAGAATTTAAGCTGAATAAATGCAAAAACAACATGTGGAATATAGTGACTCCCATTATTGTGGGAGACCGGCACGTTGGCTACGCCTTTTCAGGTCAGTTCTTATTTGAGGGTGAGCCTATAGACTATGAATTTTTCCGAGTCCAGGCCAGGAAATATAGCTTCAATGAACAGGAGTACATAGCAGCTCTTAAGAAAGTTCCGAGGTTGGACCCTGCAGCTGTGGACACATGCATGTCTTTTCTTACAACATTTGCCAATATGGTTTCGCAGCTAGGCTACAGCAATACCAGGCTGTCTCAATCGCTGGCTGAGCGTGATGCTGTGGTTGATGCATTGCAAGAGAGTGAGAAGCGGCTGCGTCTCCTGAGCAACAACCTGCCAAACAGCGCGGTATATCAGTATGTCCTTGAGCCCGATAACAGTACCAATTTCTTATATTTCAGCGCAGGTATCGAGCGGTTGTTCGGCATCAGCATATCCGATGTTCTTCGTGATCCAGAAATGCTGTACAGGCAAGTTCCGCAGACGTACTTAGAACGGCTCGTCGAAGCCGAGATACGAAGTGCCCGTGAATTGTCAGATTTTGATATGGAATTACCTCTTCAGCTTCCCGAAGAACAGGTTAAATGGATACGGTTGCACTCTCGTCCTCGCAGGCTGCCCGACGGCCGAACGATCTGGGACGGTGTACTGACTGACATTACCAAGCTAAAGCAGGCTGAGGAGGTGCTGTGCGAGAGCGAATCACGCCGTAAGGTTACCGAAGCTGTCGATACTGAACGGAAGCGGTTTTTTGATGTACTGGAGGCGTTGCCGGTAATGGTTGCTCTATTAACACCTGACCATTACATCGCCTTCGCAAACCGCTGTTTCCGTGAGCAGTTTGGCGAGTTAGGCGATCAACACTGTTTTGAGTATTGTTTTGGGTGTACCGAACCCTGTGAGTTCTGTAAAGCATATAAGGTACTTGAAACCGGCCAACCCTATCATTGGCAGGTTACCTTACCAGATGGTGGTATTTTTGATGCTTATGACCTTCCATTTACAGACGTTGACGGTTCTCCCCTGATCCTTGAGATGGATATTGACATCACCAAAAGAAAAGAAGCTGAAGAAGCTCTTGCAAATATTGAGACTGCTCGGAAAAAGGAAATCCATCATAGAATAAAGAATAACCTTCAGGTAATTTCCTCTCTGCTGGATCTTCAGGCTGAACAGTTTAAAAATAAAGAGAATATTAAGGATTCAGAAGTTCTGGAAGCCTTCAGAGAAAGTCAGGATAGAATAATATCTATGGCTTTGATACATGAGGAACTGTATAGAGGCGAAGGATTCGAGACGCTAAACTTTTCCCCTTACATTCAGGAACTTGCTGAGAATCTCTTATTAACATACAGGCTTGGTAACACCAATATCACCTTAAGCATGAATCTGGAAGAAAACGTGTTGTTTGATATGGATACTGCAGTCCCATTAGGAATAATTGTCAATGAACTTGTTTCTAATTCCCTCAAGCATGCATTTCCTGATAGAGATGATGGAGAAATCCAAATTAAACTTAATAGAGAGGAAAACGAAGAGTATATAAAAGACATAAACAAAGGCCAGAAGAGCACTAATTTCATTCTAACCGTTTCAGATGACGGTATAGGTATTCCTGAAAATCTTGAAATTGAAGAGCTTGATAGTCTGGGATTTCAGCTTATAACTTCTCTTGTAGACCAATTAGATGGGGATTTTGACTTGAAAAGGAACAATGGCACAGAATTCATTATGAGATTTACAGTAACAGAAAGAGGGAATCTGGCTCAAACTGGTCTAAAATCACAATAAAATAAATGAAAAATTAGTGCGAAGAAATGTGCGATTCCTACGAGACCAGGCTCTGAACCTGACACCTCTGACATGGCTTCTTGCTTTGGTAAGTATACACTAGACAGGGACCAATTCTGAAAAAAGAGCTCTATTATCATGTTTCGGAAAAGAATATTTGAAAGCACTTTTATGTCATGCGACAAGAAGTTATGCCAGAATTACTTTACTACTATCCTTTCCATTTGGGATAACCCTATCAGAATGTGCATTAGCAGTAATGCCGATGTGCAAAGCTTCTTATACAATGTAAGAAACTCTGAAAGTCCAGTTCAGATAACTTGCTATGGAGCTCTTCTCTTCTCCTTTTTTAGTAGAAGTGGCTATTAATATTAGTTTAATAAGCTAAATAGTTATGAAAAGTTTTGAGTTTTTACATAAACTTAAATAATGATAGCATTATGAGTACTATAAAAAGCATATATAATATTATTAACACTGTTCTCTTGTTCATAATTTAACTTCGCTTTGTGTAAATTATAAATTAATTACATTTTTTCTCACATCGGGAGCGCAGAGGGTCACGAACACCCTGTCCTCCATAAGCTATCTGACAATTATTTTCAGTAATAAAAGAATTCTTTTTTTAATTTAAAGGCTTTATTTGCTTTTTATATTACTTTTTATTACTAACAATGATTGTCAGACCGCCTGTTTAGGGTGGAGTGTCCGCACGCAATTTGATTTGTTCGCCAAATATTTTCTTTCAATTTTTAACAAATGATTTTGATGGAACTAGTTACGTATATTTATTTAGAAAATACTGCGAATTTGCTGTGGATTCAATACCAAATTTTTCCTGACTGTAATTGTAAATTTTTCTGAAGCTGTATTTTCTTCCCAGAGATCTCTTAAGATTTGTAATTTTACAGAAAAATCAATACACTACTGCCTTTACTTGTGTTTAATTCTTTAAATCTTATTATTAACCATCTAATTTCATTCAAAATGTATTTCCTTATGCTTTTTATATACAATAATAAAACAGTTTGATTTGCTATCCAATATTCCACTTTTTATTCTAACGTCTCTTTTTATCTTATTATAATTTTTATTTTATTATAATTTTTATTCGCTGTTTTATGTTTATATCCTATGGTTTTATATTAAAATGTTTCGAATTGTTATCCAACAGACTAATTTTCGTTACATTTCATATTATATTTGTTGTTCGATGTGTATACAGTAAAATCTTAAACTCCAGTTAAATTTTCACAAAGAAATCGCTTCTCAACCCCTTTCCAATTTTAAAATCAGATTTCATTTTAAGACCGATTAGACTGCGTTCCAAAATCTAATGTATTGATTCTCAAATAAATACATAATAAGAAAATAATTACAGCTTATTACGTAAAGAGTCTATCCCAAAAGCCACTTTACTCTTAATCATTGGGAATTCTCAGAATTATTTTTATGATCATAAGATTGATTGATTATTCAAAATACACAGTCTAAGAAGCAAATTTCAAGTTTTGGGATGAACTCAAATATTATTTTCAAGTCACATGGAATTCTGTAATACTAAAAACGCATCCGAGCGAGGAGTGATTCAATTTGGATATTACAACTATGAAAAACACGGAAAGCACGGTTTTTATTCCAAAATCATTTCGTTTTTTTAATTTTTTTATTGCAGCTACATATCTCATATATGTAGCCTACTATTATACTCTATCTTCGAATTTGTTTCATTTTACGTAACCATTCCACAATATAAAAATAGAGTTGGAATTTACTAAACGTTTAACATTTTGCGTTGCTTGCTGTTGTATTATGTATTTGACTTCCAAATGGCTTTGAGTCTGCGAACTCATTTCAGGATACAACAAATATGACCAAGCATGCGTCTTCGATTAAGTGAGAAATCGTGATAAATTGCCTCAATTTCCTCAATATTTTCCAAATATTTTAATAAATTATGAGCTGGAACAAAGTATCGATTTCATATAAAGAGGCCAAAATTTAAGGTTGGATTCTAATACAGAATCGATATTTTCAGGCAAGAAAATTCCCTAACCGATGACCAATGTATAACCAAGTTTAAAAATATACTTAAAAGGCATATTTGACTTCATAGCTATCCCACTTCTCAACTACACCACTTCTCAACTACACCACTTCTCAACTACACCACTTCTCAAATATTAAACTTTACAACTTTACGACAAATCTATTGTATATTTAGCCGATTGGAATATTTTATCTCTAGCTTTAAAAATGCTATGCAAACTTTAATCTTTAAACGTTAACAACAATGATTGGTCTTTATCTTTGCCAATAACTCGTATATGTTTATTTCGATATTTTTTTATAGTATCTAGTTAAATAATCACAATGTTAGGTAGTTGCAATGTGCAGTAGTTCTAAAGTTGTATAATTATGACGTCGAATAGTTATAATTTGAATATTTATAACGTTAAATAGTTGTGAAGTTAAATTTCATTATAGAATAAATTCTCGTAATTTGAATCTTCTTCAAATCATGTGGGAAAAAGTAAATTTCGCATATTTATTGGAAATTTAAGAATTTAACCAAGTTTTAAAAGCATTCTCAAGCAATTCGTTAAAGTTTGAAAGTGTATAACAAAATCATTGAATACATCTAGAACGAGAAAATTCTCCCTTAAATTTGAAGAGAATATTATAATTTGTATACGAAATCATCATTAATTATTTACTAGAGTTCATAAGGTTGAAATCAAAAATTAGAAGCTTTGGACTTTAAACGTTGACGGAATTTATTATTGTTTCTTTTTGATCAAAACTCTTGAATTCTAGCTTTTTTGAATTAATGGTGATTAACATACAACTGTCAAAAAATGATTGTTATTATGCAATTATTATATCCAGTTAATTCAGAATAAGGTGTTGATCATGATTCTGGAGAGCGATGCCATGATTTAACTTATGCTTCAGAGGAATACAATATGTGTTATGTCCATCTAATCAGGCAAGTTCTTAATAAAGTCAAAACAGAACATAATTCTCTGAAAATCGAAGCAGATAACCAGAGCCATCAAGCACAGTTATCAAAAAGTGATATCTTTGGAATCCTCCAGAACGACAGACGAAGATGTGTCCTGGAAATTCTTCACAAACAGGGAAATCAGAGCATACGTTTTCTTTCTGAGGAAATAGCTC